>CALBCO010000182.1 GCA_937927265.1 uncultured Verrucomicrobiae bacterium
GATGACGCCAGCATCGCCAACACTGCCGCCGTCAAAATCCCGCCGAAACTGCCGGTCAAAACAATCAGGCACGTCCAAACGCCCTGCGCCACGAGCGCGGCCGTCGGCACGCGAAATCGCGGGTGCACCCGCGCCAAGCGAGGAAAGAATACGCCATCTTCGGCCATCGCGAACAACACGCGCGGTCCGACCATGATCGTCGCGTTCATCGCGCCCAGGATGCACAGCACAATCGCCACCGACAGGATGGCGTTCCCCGCCGGCCCGAACGTGACGGTTGCCGCTTCCTGGGACACATTCGGCAACCCTGGCATCCGCGCGACCGGCACGATCCGCAACAGGGCGATGTTGAACAACAAATACGCCGCCGTCACCACCAACGTCCCGGTCGCCAACGCGCGCGGCAACGTGCGTTGCGGATCGCGGCACTCGCCGGCCATGTACGTCGCCGCGTCCCAACCCAGATAAGCGAACGACACCCCGATCAACGCTCCGCCCAAACTCGTCCAAACCGATCCCGGCAACGCCGGCAGGGCGAAGACCGTCCGCCACTCGCCGCCAGCATGCGCCAACCCCACGGCGGTCAGCCCGAGCAGCGCGAATAATTTGAGCGTGGTGAGCAGATTCTGGGCGTCACGGCCCACGCGCAGTCCAAGGCCGTTGATCACGGTCAGGCCCAGCACTGCGCCCAGCGCCGGCACATGGCCGCCGTGCAAAGTGATCCAGCCGGCTCGAAACAGAACACTGTCCTCCGCGCACCACGGGTAGAAGTAGCTGAGATACCGGGCCAGCCCCATCGCGATGAACGCGATGCAGCATGGAAACGCCGCGACTGAGGCAACCCAGCCGTCGAGAAAGCCGCAGAACCGCCCGTAGGTTTCGCGGATATACACGTAGTGGCCACCGGCCTGCGGAAACATCGCGCCCATCTCGGCATAGGTCAGCGCACCGGTCAAAGCGAAGACGCCGCCGGCCAGCCACGCCAGCAAAATCCAGCCGCCACCGGGCAACGCGCCGGCGATGCTGCCGGTAGTGAGGAACACGCCGGTGCCGATCATGTTGCCAATGATCAACAACGCGCCGTCGCGCGTGCTGAACGCGCGTTCCAAGCGGGGAACTGTCGGCGTCATGGGTCAGCGCGCCGACAGGGGCGCACCCTTCTGGAAGAAGAGCATGTATCGCTGCGGGATGAATTGTTCGGTTTTGACCAGCCTGAATCCGTAGTGCTGCATCTGCGCGACGATCAATTCCTTGGCGAGGTAGGGGCCATGATACGGGACAACACCCTCTGGGACAACTGCATTGTCCACAATGACCAATCGCCCGTCTGGCCGCAACGCTCGGTGAATGCTCGCTACAAACTCGTCTTTAACCTTCTCCATCGAAGTTGTGTAGATGACACCGTACAAAGAACATAAATACACCAAGTCTACGCTATTGGTCGGCAGACAGATGTCGTTGAACTTCGATTCGACGGGCGTAATGTTTCGAAGTTTGTATCGTCGGCAGATCTCCGACAGGAAATCGAGGTGTTTGGCATTCGTCTCCACCGCATAGACGCGTCCGCGATTGCCGACAAGGTCGGCGAATTTGAACGTGAAGTAGCCCGGACCGCTACCGACATCGGCCACGGCCTGGCCACGTTGCAATCCCAGAGCACGCACCATCTGACTTGTTTTTTCCCAACTTTCCCGTTTGGGATTATTGAACAGCACGAAGTCACGCCAGAATGCCATTTGATCTTGTGTCACCTCTGGCAGCTTCGGTTTGCCGTCTTTGTCCACAGGCCGAGGCGGTCCCGATGGCAGCGGCTCATCTTGTTGGCCGGTGCGCTTCCGGGGCGAGCCGGGTGACGGTTCTTCTTGTCCCTTCAATGCGATCGCAGCAGCAGGATCCTCTTTCTTAGGTAGATGTCTTTTTTTTACGGCCTCAAAGCCGGATGTGCGGTGCGGTTCGGGCTCCTGGTTCTCTTCTTCAAGGTGGTATCGGTTGCGGACATATTTCTTGAGTACCTCATAGTTTTTGCCAGCTAGAAACATGAAGTAGTCTTTGGTGTACGGGGGTGCGAGCATGGCCCGTTGTTTGGATTTTGTGGCGGTGAGATACTCGCAGAACCACTGGAACGCCGTGTACTCGTCGCCAAAACGCTCTTTGGGAATGATGTCGCGGTAGATTTTTAGCGCTTCGGTCGCGGCAACCTGGTCGTTCTGATCGATTGCCCGGTAGAACAACCGGGCTGCCTTCCGCCCCTCGCGGGTGATGTCCGGCGAGGCGTCATTCGGAATATGAACCAACGAGCGTTTCGAGCCTGGCCGTATGAGGTTGAGGTCGGCGGACGGTAACACCGGTTCATTCGCCCCCGCCTGCAACAGCCGGTCGTCCTTGCGGAACAAGAGAACATAGCGTTGCGGGATGAATTGGTGCGCCCCCACCAGCCGAAATCCGTAATGCTGCAATTGCGCCACGAGCAACTCGCGCGCGATATATGGCCCGTGATACGGCAGCGTTTGGTCATCCACAAACGCATTGTCCACCACCGCGAAGATGCCGCCCGGTTTGAGCACGTTGCGGATGCTCGCCACAAAATCGTCCTTCTCTGGCTCGGTGAGCGTCGTATAGATGATGTGGTAAAGCGAGCACATATACGCAAGGTCCACTTGGTTGGTGATGCCGATGTTGCGCACGGTGGAGACGACAGGCTCGATGTTTCTTACCTGCAATTGGGCGGTGAGATTCGAAACATATTGAACATGCAGGTCGTTGATATCAATCGCGTACACACGCCCACGGTCGCCCACTTTCTTGGCAAACTCGAAACTGTAGTAGCCCGGCCCGCAGCCGATGTCCGCCACAACTTGGCCCGGCTTCACGTTGAGCACTTCGTAGATCTTGCTCGTCTTCTCCCACTGCTCCCGACGCGGATTGTTGAACAGAATGAAATCCTCCAAAAATCCCTGCCGGCGTTGACCTTCGGGCCGGTCGGCATCTTCCAATTCCGCCAGCTTGTACTTGCGTTTCAAGTATTCCTTCAACGTCGCAAAATCGTTGTCGGCGAAAAACCGGAACGTAGCGGTCACAAACGGGTCAGTCAAAAAGCCCGGTCGCTTCTCCGCCGGCGCCAGCAGATAATCACAAAACCACTCCAACGCCGTGTATTCGCCGCCGAAATTTTCATTCGGAATGATCTTCTGGTAGATGGCTTTTGCGGCCGCCGCTTCTTGGGGGTCGTTATTTTCTAGCGCGGCCAGCAAATGTCTGGCCGCCGCCGTGCCGCCTTCCGTCCGGTCAAACGAATCAATGCTGCCCAAATGCACCAGCGACGCGCGCGATTTCACCATCACGAAATCGGGAACCAGATTGGTTGTCTGTCCACTCGCCGTCGCCAGACTCCACCCGGCCATTACGACCACCCACACCAGTTGTTTCATGATCAAACCTCCCCAAAGTGCCAAACGCCCGAACCTTTCGTGCGCGTCACACCCGTCGTACCACAGGCGGCTGGCGCTTGCCAAGCGCGGCGTGCGCTGGCTATAGTTCGCCCGCATGAAAATCGGCGTGTTCGGCGGCACCTTCAACCCCGTCCACCTCGGCCATCTGCTGGTCGTGGCCGACGCCACCGAACAGGTTGGCCTCGACCAAGTGAAGTTCATTCCCGCCGCCACCCCGCCGCATAAAAAAACTGACCGCCTCGCCGCCGGACGCCACCGCTTGGCGATGCTCCGCCTGGCGATCCGCGGCCAACGACAGTTTGAAGTGGACACCCTCGAGCTGCGACGGGGTGGCCGTTCGTATTCGGTGGACACCCTCACCGCTTTGAAACGACGGCAGCCCGACGCGGACTTCTATTTCATCATCGGAGCCGATAGTTTGCCCGAACTGCACAGGTGGCGGGCAATTAAACGATTGAGTCAGCTCTGTCAGTTTATCGTGGTGGCTCGTCCCGGTTATGCGTTACGCCCGCCGCGCGTCACAGTCGTATGGCAGGCCGTGACTGGTCATGTCTGCGATATTTCTTCCACGGAGATTCGCGCCCGGATTGCATCCGGACGGCCGATTCGTTATCTTGTGCCGGACATGGTGCGCCACTACATCTACCAACACGGTCTTTACCGGTGAATTCCGAAACCCTTGCCCAGCTTTGCCGCGAGGCCGCCCTCGACAAAAAGGCGACGGAGGTGCTTGTCTTGGATCTCCGCGCCATTTCCAGCGTGGCGGATTTTTTCCTGATCTGCAGCGGCCAGTCTGAACCGCAATTGAAGGCCATTGCCGAGGAGATCGCCCGGCGCGGCCGCGAACACGGTGCCCGCCCTCGCGGTCAGGATGGGTTTGCATCGAGTCGTTGGATCGTGATGGATTTTGGCAGCGTGCTGGTGCACATCTTCCATCCCGAATTGCGCCAGCGATACGCCTTGGAACAACTCTGGGGTGATGCAAAGCACCTACCGGCGCAACCCCTTGTTAAGCGAACGGTAAGTTCACGACCCCCTGAATCGTTAGCACAGCGGTAGAAGTTTCACACGCGGGTGACTCCTTTGTGTAGGCCGTGCCGGGTAGTTTTTTGCAGCCAACACGCCCATCCTTGTCGTTTGCCTCGATCCTACTGCAAATGGCCGCGGGTCGTGTCGCCTTTCACGCTTGCCCAGATACATAAATTCGCGCTCGTTATAACCGGGCGACTTTCACATCCAAAACATCTTTGTCGGCACGTATTTCTTTGAGGACTTCGGCCGAAGGAAGGGTATCAAGGTTCAACACTTCGAGCGCCACGCCGCCTTCCTTGTCGCGTGCCAGCGACATGCCGGCAATGTTGATCCGATGTTTGCCCATGATGGTCCCGATCCATCCCACCACGCCCGGCCGGTCTTTGTTGTTGACGATGAGCAATACGCCCTGCGGCACCGCCTCGACCGGCATCCCATTGAGACGGACGATGCGTGGGTTGTTGGCCGAACCGTAAAACGCCCCCGCGATGCTGACGGTTTGTCCGTCGGCAAACGCCCGCACGTGGATCAACTCCGCGTAGTCAATCGGATCGGTGCTCTTGATTTCCTCGACGCGGATGCCGAGTTGCGTTGCGATGGCCGGAGCGTTGACGTGGTTGACTTCGCTGCCCTCGGCGTGTTCGAGGAAACCCTTCAGCACCGCGCGTTTGATTGGGTCGGTCTCCCACGTAGCGGCTTTGCCGCAAAACTCGATCGCCAGCCGCTCCAGCCGGGGTGGTGCCAATTGCGCTAGCAACCGGCCCATCTTTTCCCCAAACGCCACAACCGGTTGCAACTGTGCCAACACTTTGGCGTCAATGGACGGCATGTTCACCGCGTTGCGGATCGTGCCGCCGCTCAACACTTCGGCAATCTGCTCGGCAATCTCGATGCCGCAGGTCTCCTGCGCTTCGTGCGTCGAGGCGCCGAGGTGCGGCGTCAGAATCACCTGGTCCAAGTCGCGCAACGGCAGGTCTTTGGGTGGCTCCGGGTCATAGACATCAATCGCCACGCCGGCCACCTGCCCGGCTTTGATCGCCTCGGCCGCGTCGGCCTCGACGATGATGCCGCCGCGGGCGCAGTTGATGAGGCGGACGCCTTTTTTCATCTTGGCAATGGCGGCCTTGTTGATCATGCCGCGTGTCTGCTCGGTGGCCGGCACGTGCACCGTAATGAAATCCGACCGCTGGTAAAGATCATCCAGTTCGACCACCTCCACCTGCAACGCCTTGGCCCGGCTGGGGCTGAGGAAGGGGTCGTAGGCCAGCACGGTCATGCCGAAGGCAAGCGCCCGTTTGGCGACTTCGCTGCCGATGCGGCCCATGCCAATGATGCCGAGCGTCTTGTGAAACAGTTCCGTCCCTTCAAATGATTTGCGGTCCCATTTGCCAGCTTTCATGGAGGCATGAGCCTGTGGGATCTTGCGGGCCAATGCGAGCATCAACGACATGGTATGCTCTGCAGTGGAGATTGTGTTGCCGCCGGGGGTGTTCATGACGATAATGCCGCGCTGGGTGGCGGACTCCACGTCCACGTTGTCCACACCGACGCCGGCACGGCCGATGACCCGCAGTTTTTTGGCGGCCGCGATGATTTTGGGGGTTACCTTAGTCTGGCTGCGCACGATTAGCGCGTCGTATTCGCCAATGATCGGGAGCAACTCATCCTCCTTGAGGCCGGTCTTCACATCCACCCGCAACGCCGAGTTGGCGCGCAACAGTTCCACACCCTTCGGCGCAATCGCATCCGCAACGAGCACTTTCATCATAATCAATCTCCGTGGTTGAAATTACGGAGCAATTTGCGATGTTGGCGCCCAATTCACAAGAACAAATCTATGCCGACCATCAAACTCTACAGCCGGTCACTCTGCGGGTGGTGCCAAGACGCCAAGCGGTACCTCAAAGAACACAACCTGACTTTTGACGAAGTGGACGTGGGCCGAGACCCGGCGGCCTACGAGGAAATGAAACGACTTTCGGGCCAGACTTTTGTGCCGACGATTGTCGTGGACGGCAAAGTTCTCGCCGATTTCGACGTGGCTCAGTTGGAAAAGTTCCTCGCCGCGCTGCCCAAGACCACCACCCAGGCCCAAGCATAAGCGGCGGCCAACACGTCGTCGGCGACAATGCCCCAGCCGCCCGGTAACCGTTGCGATTGGCGGATGGGCCACGGCTTCCAGATGTCGAAGAGGCGAAAGAACACCCAACCGAGCGCCACTTCCCACCCGCCGATCGCGCCGGCCAACGTCAGCGGCATCGCCGCGCATTCATCAATTACCACACAGGACGGGTCCGATTGGTTCATCGCCCGCGCCGTCGCACCGGCGCTCCATACGGCCACAGCCAAGCCGGCCACAAACACGCTCCAATAAACCACTGGCGCTGTTTGCGCCAGCAGCCACCAGTAGCCGAGTCCGACGACCGAGCCGGCCGTGCCCGGCGCAACCGGCACAAGGCCGGCACCGAAGCCGGTAGCCAATAAACGAGCGAGTCGATCACGCATCGCGGAGGAACCGGTCACGGTTGTTCCAGAGGTAGGCAATGCCAGACAACAAGGTCAACGCAACCGTCACCAGCATCAGGCCAAACACAAGACGTGAAAATGCCACGTCAAACCAATCGCCAGCAAAATGAAAATCGTCCCGCAACGCCAAGCCGGTGAGGATGACGACAATGGTGAACATTTGCGAGAATGTTTTGTGTTTGCCGAGTTGCTCCGCATGGAGGACGTCGCCCTGTTGAGCCGCAAGCAAGCGCAGCCCAGTCACCAGAAAATCCCGCGCGACGATGACCAATACCATCCACGCCTG
>CALBCO010000183.1 GCA_937927265.1 uncultured Verrucomicrobiae bacterium
GGTCAGTGAGTTTGTGGCAGGTTTGGGGAGAGACCACATTGTGGAGCGTCCAGTGAATCGGAAATCTGCATTGGCGGAATAATCCCATGCCCTCAACAATCTCAACAAAATCGCACTTCCAGGTTGCCATGGTCAGAGGTACACGTGCCCGGCATCGCTGACCGTCTTCAGTGACCGGTCTTTCCGTGTCCGGTAATCCTGCCAGTGATGGTTGAACGGCTTGCCGGGCTGCCACTCGAAGTCCACCGCCCAGAAATCCACGAAATCCATCCCGCTCTTGATCGCCCGTTCCTTCAACGCCGCCAGTTCCTTGCTCGGCACTTCCGCCAGCGACGGCAGAAACTTCGTCAGCTTCACGTCCACCAGCTTCTGTTTCTTCTCCGTCCGCGCGACCGGCTCGGCTTCCAGTACCGCCATCTCCAGAAACGGCGGCGGACTCGTCCGGTTCTTCTCCATGATCTCGCGCGGAATCGGGATCAGCTTCAACTTCACGCCCAACTCCACTTCCAACGCCAGACAATGCTGCCGCAGTTCCATCTCGAACTCCCACGCGAGGCAATACGCCTCGCGTCCGCCCGCCTGCGCCACCGCCTGCGCCACCGCCGTCGCCTCGCCGCGCGTGAACACCGAATCAATCCCGTCCACGTGACAAAACGCGCCCGCCTTCCGTCCGTGCAACAACGGCGACGGCGCGTTGGCCAGCACCTCCGCCTTGAAAAACTCCAGCACCACTCGCCGATGTTCCTCCTCCGCACCTTTCAGCCGGTCTTTTTGCCACCATTGCCGCTCATAACGGCCGAGGTTGTACACGTCGAATGCCCGGTACGGCTTACCCTCCGCGTGCAACGTCCGCTGCAATTCGATCAACCGTTTCCGGCTCGTGTGAATCGCAAACCGCCCCAAGTCCGCCATGATCCACCGCCGCCCCAACCGCTCCGCCACCGCCCCGGTCGTGCCGCTGCCGCAAAAAACGTCGGCAACAAGGTCATCGGGGTTACTACTGGCTTTGATGATACGCTCTACGAGTGGTTCTGGTTTCTGAGTGGAGTATCCCATATTTTCGGCCTTATTTGCCGTCAAACCGAGTGAAGGGATGTCATCCCATACATCGGAGAGTTTTTTCCATCGGAGAAAATGCCCTTCAGGTGTGCGAGTGACGAAGTACTTGATGCGAATACCTCCGCTTCGCGTGTGGTGGATGCGACCCTCAAGTTCGAGCTTGGCGATGCTGTCGTCGGTGTAGTCGCCCCGTGGGAGTGTATAAAACCACCGGCCGCTTTCGTCTTTGGAGAAGCTGGCTTCAGACTCAGGGATGACCTCCTCGAAATACATTTCACCAACTGTGCATCGAGATCCGGTCTTGGAATATCGAAGAATGCGGTCATTCTTCGTCGCAAATTTGTACGGACTGGGCGACTGGGGACCTTCGTAACGCCAGATAACCTCGTTCAAGAAGTTCTGCGGAGTAAACACTTCGTCGAGAATCGCGCGGAGCATGAATTGAACACGGTAATCACAGTGAACGTAAATCGTTCCCCGCTCACTCAGCAATTCCTTCATCAGCGTAAGTCGCTCGAACATCATGTGCAGGTAGGAATCCGTCCCCTTGCCCCACATGTCACGGTAGGCGACCATTTCGAGCGCTGACTGATCTTTGCCGAGAGTTTCCTTTCCGTCGCCAATCGGCACATCCATCGTGAAGTCCGCGCCGACGTCGAATGGCGGGTCAATGTAGAACAGGTCCACCTTGCCCTTGAACTCCTTGAGCAGGCTGGCCATGACGAGTTTGTTGTCGCCCCAGATCAGCCGGTTGCGGAAATCGTCCCGGCGCTTGCCGGCCATCTGTTTGTCGAACGTCAGCAACTCCTGATCACCCGCCGCCGCCGCTTGGCTGCGCGGTTCGTCCACCGTCTCGATTTTCTGCAACGGCATCGTCGCGCCGGCAATGTCCACCTCGCGGCGGTTGCCGAACTCGTCGTACTTGCCCTCCCACACCAATTCGGTGCGCATCTGGGAGAGCGGATGCGGATTGGTCGGACCCCACTGGAAGGACTGCGCCTTCCGGTCTGGTTGTGCAGCCATGGCTTTCCTCGCTCGCGTGCGATTCAGCCCTGTCTGCGGATCGGTCTTTCCTCGAAAGTTCCCGTACCAAACGAAGGGGGCGCACCGCAGTGCGCTCCGCATCAGGTACGGGGGTACCCTCGAAGAAACGCTCTGGGCACGCCCCGTGTGGGGCGTGCTTTCAAGCGCTTATCTTCGATTCCGAAACCCCCGTTTCGATGCGGACAGCTACCGAAAAGCTACGCGAAATTGGTTGTTAGGTTCTCAGTTTATGGTTCTTGGTTTGCTCCTGTTGGCGCGAAGACTTGGGGTTCGGCTCGGATCTGATCGAAAAGCGAGGATCGGGCTGGCTGGGAGGGGCAGACCGCATTCCCCGTAAGACCCACGACGCGCCCGGCGGTCGCGCTTTCCCCACAACGTGCGGCGGTGCCGCTTAGGTGAGGCCGGCAATGATGCGCTGCATCTCTTTCTCTTGTGCTTCCATGGAGGCGACAAGGGCGAATTGGGCACGGCAGCGGTCGAGATTGTGGTGGGGGCGGTGAATCTTGAAATAGGTGTCGCCTTGGAGATGGTCGGTCAAAAACCGCATCCCAATCTCGAAGGTGATGAGGCGGCCGGCAAAGGCCAGGTGTTGGCGCTCGACCGCAGTGAGCGAGTCACCAGCGGTGGCGGTGTAGCCGCGAGCCAGCGCGGCGAAAATCTCCAAGTCCACCTGCACTTTGCTCAAATCGCGTTCGTCTTCGGCCGCCCGACAACACGCTGACCGGACCAAGTCGCCAAAATCATACAACGCCAGTCCCGGCATCACGGTGTCGAGGTCCACGATGCAGAGCGCTTCGCCGGTGGTGGCGCAGAACAGGACGTTGTTGAGTTTGGTGTCGTTGTGGGTGACGCGCTCCGGCAGGCCCAGCGCCAGCAGGGTGCCGACGATGGATTCTCGTTGCCGGGCGAACTCGATCTCAGGTTGGCAGCCAGCCGCCCGGTTGCGCGTGTCAGCGGCGATGGCTTGATCGAGCGCGACGTATCGTTTCGGGGTGTGATGGAAATTGGGGATTGTTTCGTGCAGTCGGGGCGGCGGCAGATCGGCCAGCAACCGTTGAAATTGGCCCAACGCCCGCGCCGCCGCTTCGGCCTGCGCTGGGAATTCGACGGCTTGAAATGTCTGCGTGTCCTCGATGAACCGGTACGCCCGCCAGTAATCGCCGCTCGGATCCTGCACAAATGGCCGCCCGTCGCGTGTGGGGATCAGGGTCAACACCCGCCGTGGGGCGTCCGGTGTATCGGCGAGTTTTTCCTGAAGATGCGCCGTGACGCGCCGGATGTTATCCATCAAGGCGACCGGCTCACGAAAGACGTGATGGTTGACGCGTTGGAGGATGAAATGATTTGTCCCGCAGTCGTTGTGGTAAGCGACCCGATACGTATCGTTGATGTGGCCGCTGCCCCATGGCTCGGCGCCGCCAAACCGCCCACGCACCGCAAACTCATGGAACAAGGACGGAAAATCCCGCTGGGTCATCACGCCGCCAGTGTAATCGGCACCCGACTGTGGGACAAGCGCGTTCGTTCCTCGGGCGGCGCGGCCGCGCTTCAGCTTTGCCGCAAGGCCGCGCGGACCAATTCTTCCACGGTGGCGTCCGGGCCGAGTTGGTTGGCGGCGGCAGCCGCGGCGCGGTGGGCGTCGGACTGTTTGAAGCCCAAGGACACAAGCGCAAGAGCGGCGTCGGCCACGTGCGCCGAGGCCGGAACTGTGGGGGTGACAGTGGGTTCGCCGACCTTGTCGCGCAATTCCACGATCAACCGTTCGGCGGTCTTCTTGCCGATGCCGCGCAAACTGGACAGCGTCTTGGTATCACCGGCGGCAATGGCGGCGCGCAGGCCGGTCACGCTGGCGCTGGAGAGAATGTTGCAGGCGAGTTTCGGGCCGATACCGCTGATGCTGATCAACAGCAAAAACATGTCTCGTTCCGTCGCGGTGGCGAACCCAAAGAGTTGTTGTGTGCCGTCCTGCGCGTTGACGTGGTGGTAGGTGAGCAGTTTCACGTCGGCCCCGACCGCCGGTAGTTTGTCGTAGCTGGAAACGGGGATGGTCACGGCGTAGCCGACGCCGCCACAATCCACAATCACCCCGGTGGGCTGAGCCGCGGCAAGTTGACCATGCAAGTAAGCGATCATGGATGACGAATTACCACAACGCCGTCCCGAATCCCACCACGAAGAATCTTCCACAGTGCGGCGGTGGGCGGTTCGACCAGAATTGATCAAGACGTGGGGATACGACAGGATCGGAAAGGCGTCGGACGTGAACCGACCAAGCTGGACAGTCTTTTGAGGCGCATTCGCGCCGGCCACCTACGGTTGTCGTATTTGGGGTGGATTCCTCCTCAATCCAAAGCGCCGCTGGCGCGGCGCACTCCAAAAACTGTTTAGCCCACCGCAGGGCTTCGGTCCAATGCGCCAGTGTCTTGGAGCGCGGTGCGGCAGCACCGCTTTGCCGGTCGATCAGCGGGGGAGACCGGCTTACGTGGAACGAACGCGGATCGGAAGACCGTTTTGATGTCGCGGGCCAGAGGCAGAGGAACACACATCCCCCTAAACCTTTCCGCACTGCGCTCATGATTCAGGTGCATTCGTTGCGCAAGAACCATGACAGGATCAACAGTGTTTTCACCACACATCAGCGGCGTTGTTGCGGGAGATGGCGGGCCACCCAGCGGCCGAATTTGCCGGTGGCGGCAAGCGCTTCGGTGAGCTTCGCCAATTCAGCCGCTCGCGTCGCATCATCAACCGTCAGATCGCGAAAGGGAATGCCCGTACGGCGCGCGAGATACATTCCCAGACTGCGCGGTACCGTGGGATCGTGCATTGCTCGTTGCAGGGTCACTCGCCGGCCTGGTTTCTGGCCCGGTTGATCTACGATTGGCGCTTCGAGCTGATACCAGCGATCGTTGTCGCTGTCCACTGTCTCGGTCAGCTCCAACACGCGCGCTTCGCCCAGTTCAGTCACCATCGGGCCTAATCGGCGTTGGTGCACGAGCCGGCCGCGTTTGATCCGCCATTCCTTGCGGCCGCGCTGTAACCCAAGCGCCTGCTTCGTGAGCCAACAGGCAAACGCGGTGACCATGAGTGTTAACACCCACAAGTTCTCATTGCGTAAACTACCACGCACCAACAAGAACACTCCGCCCCAAACCAGACCGGCCAGCACCATCATGAACCAAGCCTGTTGGCGCCGCGTCCGCAAGTCCGGGACGACCACAATCTCGCCGCGCGCTTCCCGCACCTCCTGCCAACCTTCTGGCAACGCTTCGCCCCGCGCAACCGAATCCTCGGTCAACAGCAACTCCGCCCGCAATCGGTCCGCTGCCGCCGCGCGTTCCGCTGGCGTGCCGAGTTCGGTCAACGTAACGGTGTCGCCGCCGATTTGCGCCAGCAAGGTGGTGGCGGGGGGAAGCACATACACCCGCCGGATTTCTTCCCGCGCCAGCCGGCGGCGGGTGACAAACGGCCCGAGCCGGCGCGCTACCAGCAACCCGTCCGGCTGCACGGCGAGCCGGTCCTCGGCCCATGACAGTCGGAGCAATTCACGGATCGCCCCGATGCCGCCCACCGTCCAGAACGCCAGCCACAGGAGCAAAAACGCGCCGACCGCCAAGGCCAGACCGATCGGGAGTGGCTCTTCTTGGCCGGACAGCGGCTGGCCGGTCGCCAGCGCGATCAAGCCCTTGACGAGAATGAAGAGCGCGAACGCTTCCCCTGCCGCCCAGCCACAAATCCATAACGACAGGAACGCCGCGCCCACAAACCGCCCCGCGCCCGAAGGCCGGAAACGCAATTCACCACCTTTCACATTCCCCATAACCGACATTACTGTAGCAACAGTCACGCCGGAATATGCGCCGCCAGCTCTGGCATCCGCTTGCGCAAACTTGCCAGTCAACGCCGGGTGTCGCACACTGCGCCCATGGACACAGCAATGATTCGCTGGGGCATCCTCGGCACAGGAGCGATTTTACCCAAAATTGCGGGCGGATTCCGCCTGGCCCACAACGTTTTCCTGCAGGCCATCGCCAGTCACCGGAGCGACCGTGCCCAAGCCGCCGCCAGTCAATGGCATATCCCCCGCGCTTACGCCGGTTACGATGCGTTATTGGCCGATGCAGAAATTGACGCGGTATTTAACGCGCTGCCGAACCACCTGCACTGCGAGTGGACGATTCGGGCGCTGAAAGCAGGCAGGCATGTGCTTTGTGAGAAGCCGCTTGCGCCGACGGTCGGGGAAGTCGAACGGATGTTCGCTGCCGCGCATCGCTGCCGACGATGGTTGATGGAAGGGTTCATGTACCGATTTCATCCGCAAATCGCCGAGGCTAAACGGCGCGTGAGCGACATCGGCCAGATAACCCACATCCGCGCCCAATATCATGGCTCGATGCCGGCAGCGGACAACCCCCGGTTGCGGCCGGGCAGCGGCGGCGCGCTCCTCGACCTCGGCTGCTACTGCGTGAATCTAATCCGACTCTTTGCGGGCGAGCCGACGGCGGTCACGGCGACTGCTCACTTTCACCCGGTCAATGATGTGGATTTGACGTTGACCGGCCAGTTGGAGTTTGTGGGTGCCAGTGCGGAATTCACGTGCAGCTTTGAACGGCCAGGCGCTTACGCGGTGGAGCTGACCGGCACGAACGGACGGTTGATCATTCCTCATCCTTGGCGGCCCCCTGCGTGGCCGGCGGAGTTCACCGTGGGGACAGAAACGGTCCGCGTCAACCCTCCCGGCGTGACGGCGGACCCGCTGGTGCCGTTTGCGTTGGAGATTGAGCATTTCAGCGACTGCATCCGGCAGGGCCGGCCTCCGCAATTCCCGCCAAGCACGGACGCCGAACAAGATTCACGCGCCAACGCCCGCGTTCTGGCCCAACTCACCGCCGCGGCGCGGTCATTCGTTGTGCGGAATCGGAATGGTTGAGCCGCCGATGAATTCCCGAATCACTGCATCGCCGGGAATGTCCTCGTCCCCGCTACCGGCGACGGATTCGAGCAGGCGTTTGACCCGTCCATAGCGGATGTGGGCGTCGAGGAATCCCGGATAGGCCTCCAGCGCGTCGGGTTCGGGCAGGATTGCCTGCGGCCCGCAGAGGAACGGTTTCAAGATCGGCAGGTCGAACGGCATGCCACCATTGATCACATGGTCGGCCAGTCCCATCAACGGAATGATCGAAAACAACTCCCCGGCCCGCACATAGTGCCAATGCAACAACGTCGAAAGCGGGCTGTGGTTACGGTGGCGCGCATCGCGCAACATGCGCCGGAGGAGGCGGACATCGGTGAACTTCGTCAGGCGCCCCTGGTTGTCATAGAGCATGTTCAGCGTCTCGATGTAGAGTCGGAACTGCACGCTGGCGTCAATATCCTCAGTGATTGGCGGGTACAATCCGTGCAGACAATCCAGCAAAAGAATCTGGTCCTTTTCCAACTTGACCGGCTTGGTTGCGATACGGCGGCCTTCCTTGAACGAGTACACGGGCTTCTCAATCGTTTTCCCGTCAAGCAACTCGCGAAGGTGGCGATTGAGCAACTGGATATCCAATGCCTCGGGCGTCTCAAAGTTGCGGTCATTGATCCAATCGGTCGGATGTTCGATCAGCGCCCAAAAATAATCATCGAGGTTCAACATCAGGAAGCGCAAGCCGCGTTTTTCCAGCCGCTGCGTCAATTTGACTGTTGTCGTGGTCTTGCCGGACGAGCTGGGTCCGCTGACCCATAACATCCGCAGGTGATCTCCGGCCGCCAAACGCGCCAACACTTTGCGGGCAGCCTCGTCGAGTGACGCCTCATAGACCGCCAACGACGCCTCCACGAGCGACTGGAACTTGCCCGTGCGAACAATCTCGTTCAACCCAGCTACCGTGTCGCAGCCGTGTTGCCGATTCCAGTCAAGGATTTTGTCCATGCGTTGGCGGGGGAATCCGTTACCCACGAATTGCGTGGCTGTGATCGCGCCCTCGCGCAGCCAGTGCCGCCCCCACCGGTAACATTCATACGCATCCGCCGTGTTCTGGAATCCGTAACTGCGTAACACGTGCAACACTTCGTCTTGAATATCCTCGATGGTTGGCGGGAAATTGGCGATGAGGTGATGGGGGTTGGAGTTCAGGCAGATCACCACGTTGTCGGTGAGAAACTCCGCCACCTTCTCATCAAAGGCGTAAGCGTCGAACAGTTTGTCGTTCACCCCCGGCAGATAATCTTGTTGCAATCCGCCAATGGATTCGGCCGCCCGCAGGATGGCATGGTGAATCCGTCCCTCATCGAATGTCACCAATGCCCGATTGCGTTTCTGGACCTTGATGATCCGGTTCTGGATGGGCATGAGCCGCATTATAGCTGGCACGGGCCAACTTGCCAATCGGACATCTTGTGCTAGTTTGCTCGCCAAACATTAACCCATAGGAGACCAACATGAGCACACTCGTTCAAAAACCAGCGCCGGACTTCAAGGCGGAAGCCGTGGTCAACGGCGCATTTGAAACCATCAGCCTCAGTGATTACCGGGGCAAATACGTCGTGTTATTCTTCTATCCGTTGGATTTCACATTTGTGTGTCCAACGGAAATCATCGCCTTCAACGATCACCTCAAGGAGTTCACCAACCGCAACGCCGTCGTCCTCGGTGTTTCTGTGGACAGCAAGTTCACCCATTTGGCGTGGATCAACACCGAACGCAAGAAAGGCGGCTTGGGTCACCTTGAATACCCGCTCGTGTCCGATTTGAACAAGAAAATCGCGGCGGACTACGGAGTGTTGACCGCCGATGGCTCGGTGGCGTTACGCGGGTTGTTCATCATTGATCAGCAAGGGATCGTTCGCCATGAACTGGTCAACGACCTGCCCATCGGCCGCAGCGTCGAAGAAGCCATCCGCGTGCTGGATGCGATCCAATTCCACGAGAAGCACGGAGAAGTCTGCCCGGCCAATTGGAAACCGGGCGAAAAAACCATGAAAGCCGACCCGAAAGGGGCGCTCAAGTATTTCGAGACTGCCCACAAGTAAACCGCATCCCTGTCCACGGGCGCGGGCAATCACCCGCGCCCGTTTTTTCTCATCAGCGTCATTCGCGGGTGGCCGCCACGAAAGCGTCGAGCTTGGCCAGCGCGGCGCCCCGGTCAATCAACTGTGCCGCCAGCGCCCAACCTTCCTCGAAACTGGTGACTTTCTCGGCCACTACCAAGGCGGCGGCGGCATTCAACAACACCATGTCGCGTTTCGGGCCGCGGTCTTGATTGCCGAGGATGTTGCGAATGATGCGGGCATTCGCAGCCGGGTCGTCGCCCGCCAACGCCTGAAGGTTGGGGGCACTCAGTTGGAGATCGGACGGCGTGTAAGCGAAGAATTTTTCCGAAACTTCGATCCGGTTGCCCCACAATTCCGCCATTTGGTTCGGACCGAGAATGGTCAGCTCGTCGAGGCCGTCCCCATGCGCCACCAGCGCATGGCGGACGCCGAGCAGCCGCAACACTTCAGCATAACGGACGACCAGTGCCCGGTCGAAAACGCCGATGAGCTGGTGCGTGGGCCGGCAAGGATTGACGAGCGGGCCGAGGATGTTGAACACGGTGCGCTGCTTGCGTTCGGCGAGTTTTTTGCGCACCGGCGCGATCTTCTTGAAGGCCGGATGATACAACGGCGCGAAGAAAAACGTCAGCCCGGTGGCGGCCAGGCACCGACGCGCAGCGGCCGGCGGCAACTCAATGTTTGCACCGAGCGCGGCCAGCACATCGGCGCTGCCGCACTTGCTCGTGATCGCCCGGTTGCCGTGTTTGGCCACGGCAATACCGGCAGCGGCGGCAATGAAAATGACGCAGGTCGAGACGTTGAACGTGTGGGCCAAATCCGCACCTGTGCCCACCACATCAAGCACCACCCCGCTGTATTGGGCCGCGTCAATCTCCGGGTCAACCGCACGCGCCCGCAAGGCACGGGCAAAGCCGGCAATTTCTTCTACTGTCTCCCCGCGTTGAGCCAGCGCGGCAAGGAAATCGGCCTTGGCATCATGGGCCACCGCCTCGTCGAGCAATGCCTCCACAATGGCAGCGACTTCGTCACTGGTCAGATTGCGTTGAACCGTGGGATTGGGGAATGGCGTCATAGGTTCCCTTCGATGTAGAGTGTGGCGCGACTGGCGGCGAAGTACGGGTGGGGGGCCAAGCCGCGCAAGATGTGGTTGAGATGACGCTTGCCAGCGCGTCTGTGGCAGCCGACAAAACGGTTTGCACCGTACCATGTTCGATGAAGGATGTTGGGGCGTGTCATCGGCGAAAGTCTAGCATAGCCCTCCCCGACTGTGTATCTTCAAAGGTGAATACCATGAAAATCCAAATCTTCTTCTACCGGGTGCTCGTGGTTGCCTTGACGGCCCTCGGCCTGGCCCTCGCCACTCACGCGTGGTCCTTGCGTCAGGAACTCGCACGGCGTACGGCGGCGCCCGCTACCGCGGCCGTCGCTGCCGTGAACAACGCCGACCCGGCCCTGTGGCGGCAACTGTTGCGCGACCGCGAGGCGGCGTATTTCAAACTCAAAGACGACTACGACCGCCCCCAACGCGAGATGACCGAGCAATCCGCGCCGCTCGCCCCGCCAGCCAGTCCGGTCAGCCCGACCACCAACCGCGTGAACCGGGGCGAATCGTGGCTGGAACGATTGCGCGCCGAGGATCCTGCCCGCTACCAGCAAATCCAGGCGGAACGCGAACAACGCCGGCAACAACGGGCGGCGGAGTTGGAGCGGCAATTGGACCGGCTCGGCGCGCGGTGGCAGGCCGCCACCACGTAGGCTGAAGCCGACCTCGTCACCGAGATCGCCAACACGCTTACCCACCTTGACGCCCCCCGCCAGCAGTGGGAAAACATCCGTGACCTGCCCGAAGACCAACGCCGCACGGTCATCGAGGCGTTGCGTACCGACAGCATCGCCACCTACGAAAAACTGGCTGCCCTCCGCGGCCAGGATCGAACGCTCCAGTTGCAACACCTCGGCGCCCAACTTGGTTATACCGACCCCGCCGCCTTAGTGCGGCAGATTCAGCAGATCATCGAAGACACCGAGACGCCCCGATGGCGCGGCCTGGGCGCGCGCGGCGGCAGCAACACCGGCGCGACCGCGCCAAACCCGTGAATACCCCGCATGATTGTGCGGACTGCGCGACTGCGTGGCGTGAAGCATCCTTCTTATGCGGATGGAACACGCGCGGAGCGGCCCGCTCCACCTACAACGTGGCGAGGATTTCGGGCGGGACTTTTTCGATCCGGTCAATCCGCCATTGGAGCGGGCCGTGTTCGCCGGCAACGGTGACGGTGTCGCCGGGTTGTTTGTTTAACAAGGACTGCGCCAACGCGGCTGGGTAGCTGAGGATGTGGCGGGCCGGATCGCCGTCCCACGCGCCGAGGATGTGGTAGGTGTGCGACTGGCCGGTGGCCAAGTCGGTGACGGTCACGGTGCTACCGATTTGGACCGAGTCGGTCTGCACGTCGGCGAAGTCGGTGGGTCGGGCGCGAGCAATGAGCGATTCCAATTCCGCGCGGCGTTGCATGAGCAGTCGTTGTGCGTGTTTGGCAGCCTTGAACTCGAAGTTCTCACTGAGGTCGCCGTAGCTGCGCGCCAGGGCGATTTCCTTGCTGTTTTGCGGAATCTGTTTCTGGATGAGGTCGTCCAATTCCGCCCGGCGCCGGTCGAGGCTGGCGCGGGAGACAATCAATGGCTGCTCCTTCACGGTGCGCGTGACGAGCAGTTCCTGCACGAACGGATATTCTTTGACGATGCGCGCCAAGAGCGAGCGGCGGTCGAGTTCGTCCAACCCGCTGCTGTTGAGCAGTTGCCGGCTGAGGTCGCGGATCGTGTCCGGCGAGGCCTGCGCCAACAGATCCGTCAATAGCGTTTCGTTGGCTGTCAGCAAATCGCGGAGTTTCTTGGTGGCGCCGCGCGAGTCGGCGAGGTCAAGCGCGTTCAGAATGGCGGCGAGCACGGTATGCGGCGGCCAGGTGGCGAGCCCGGCTGGCGGTCGCGGTGCCGTGATGGCGCGGGCGACCCAATGCAGCAATTCGTAACTGGCCGTCTGGTTGCGGATGTGTTGGATGACGCGATCGGCGTTGCCGGCCAGCAGTTCGCTGAGTTCGTCGAGGATGCGCGCGGGCCATTCGTTGAGGTGCTCGAGCAGCCGGTCGGGCTGGGTACGTTGCAACACTGCGAGTGCCCGGCGGGCGGCAGGGGCGCTGAGTTTGTCCAGCAACCCCGGCAGGTCGGGGACTTGAGCGAGCAATTCCGCGATCAAGCCCGTTGCCGTCTCGGTCGGGGCGCATTGGTGGGCAAGCAGGTCTTCGAGGACGAACGCTGCTTCGAGCCGGTCGGCGACCCGCTCGGGCTTGGTTTTCTTCAACCCAGCGAGCAAGCCATCAGCAAACTCCTGGAGAATCAGGTCCGGCTGCTCGATTTCGTCCACCATTTTCAACAACTGGCGGGCGGCGGCGATTTGCTGGGTGATGTCGAGAGCGGTTTGGAACGCGGCGAGCAGTTCGTCCCGTTGCGACACGGGAGCCAGGCGGAGCCGCAGCGGATCGGTTTTTCTGACTGGCCATTCAATCTGTCGGTCACGGCGGGCAAGTTTGCGGGCATTCTCCCACCAGCGTTTCCATTGTCCGGCAGGGACGACCGAGCCGGCCAGGGCGCGTTCAATCTGCGCGGCCGTGGCCGCCCGATCGTGACTTAGCAACACAAGCCGCAACAAGGCCACCGGATCGGTCTCTGCCAGATGTTGGAGACCGGCGGGGTCGGTGGCCTTGCGGACTTCGATGTGTTCGGGGCTGACCGGCTGGAGCCTTTCGCCGGCGTAGGCTAACTGCATCGGATGATCCGGTTTGTTGGGGAAATTGACGACGACGCGCTGCAGGGCGGTATCGAACGCGGTGACGCGGCCGAAGCCCCAACTTTTGTGTTGGCAGTAGGCACCGGGGTGGAGTGCGAGCAATCGGTCCACGCGGGCGATGCCGTCGGGCAGGGCGGTCCGGTTGTCTTCGAACAACGCGGCGGCGAGAATGATTTTCAGGCGCGGGTCGGCCTCGTACACCTGCTGGTAGGCGGCGACCAGCGCGGCGCGCAAGGCGCGGTCGGTCGGTTGGGCGGCGGCTTGCAGTTTGAGGGCATAGAGCCATTCGTGGAGGCGGCCGGAGGCGCGCAGGCTGTCGGCGATCAGTCCGGCCAGTTCCGCCGCAAGCGCGACTTGGCCGGCGGCGGCGAATTCCTGAACGAGCAGCAATAGTTGGTCCGGCGCGTTGGGATGTTGCTCGGCAAGTTCGAGCCAGAGAGTTTGTGCCTCGTCCCATTGCTGCTGGGCGAGAAGGTCTCGGAATCGTTGATGCTGTGGACCGTCGAGTATCATGATAAAAGCGGGCGCATTCTACCTGCAGCGCCCGCGTTGCCAACACAAAACTCCCGCGCAGGGCGGTCGCCGGACGGTCTTTTGAGGCGCACCAATGTTTGCCGCCCACGGCCGCATGTTTCGTGGCTTCCTTTCCCCATCCCAAGCGCCGCTGTCGCGGCGCACTCCGAATCCGTTGAGCTTGAAGCCGGCGCGCCCCTGTCTTGGAGGGCGGGTGCCGCACACCGCTGATTCCCCCAATATGGTATGATGCGGTTATGGCTCAAAATGGAATAGTGGAACTGCCCGCGACGAACACGGATGTGGCGCTGGCGTCGCCGTGGAACGTGATTGTTGAGAACGATCCGATCAACTTGATGAGTTATGTGACGTTGGTGTTCCAGCGCGTGTTCGGCTATCCGCGGACCCAGGCAGAGAAGTTGATGCTCGAGGTGCATACCAAAGGCCGCGCCATCGTCTGGTCTGGCGGCCGCGAACAGGCGGAGATGTACGTCCACCAATTGCACGGTTACCAACTGCTGGCTCGAATGGAGAAGGTGGAGTGATGAGGCTTTTGCAGATTGAACCTGCCGACGAGAAGCATCTGCGGATACGCGGGTTGGATCGGATGCTATGTGGTTGCTTGGACGAATTGCCGCGGTTGTTGGAGCAGGGCGACCGGCCACCCGCCCGGCAACGGTTGTATCCCGACCCGTTCCGGTCCGATGCGTCCGCCAACGAGGAATGGCATCGGCTGATGGACTCCGACCTGCGCCATCTGTTTGTCACGGCTGGCGAAATTGTGGCACGGGACCTGGCTCGGTTGGAACCAGACCCGGCTCAGCCACACCGCAAGCAATTGCTGCTGCCAGTCGCTCATCTCAACGCCTGGATCAGCGCGTTGAATCAGGCCCGGTTGATTTTAGGTGAACAATTCGCCGTGACCGAAGCGGAAATGAGACGAGAGGAGCTCCACCCGGAGCGCGAGCAGGATGTCGCCTTATTCAAGATTCACGTTCTCGGCTATCTCCTGCAATTGTTGGTGGAACACGCCCGCCCGCGCTAGCCAAGGGGACGGCGCACGCGACCTACTCGGCCGGTCAGCTCAGTGAGAAACGGATGGCGTCTTGTCTGGCTTTGGCGCGACGAAGTTTGGCGAGCGCCACATCCTGAATCTGTCGGATGCGTTCGCGTGAGACTTTGAAGCGCCGGCCCACTTCTTCCAGTGTACGTGGAGCTTGGCCGTCGAGGCCGAACCGTTTGGTGATGATTTCCGCCTCGCGTGGGGTGAGTTCTTTCAACAGAGCGCGGATTTCTCCCCCCAGATGCCGGTCGCACAGGGTTTCATACGGGTCGGCTGCGCGGTCATCGCCGATGATTTCGAGGAGTTGCGCGGAATCGGCGTCGGGGCCGACAGCGGCGTCAAGGCTGAGCGGGGCGGTGCAAATGGTTCGGAGCTGGTCCACTTTCTCGGCCGGCAGGTTGAGCAGGCGGCCCAACTCAGCAGCCGTCGGGTCGCGCCCCAGTCGTTCGCTCAAGGCGAAACCAGTGCGCTTGAGTTGGCTGATCTTTTCCGTGACGTGGACGGGCAGCCGGATGAGCTTGGACTGGTTGGAGAGGGCGCGGCGGATGGCCTGTTTGATCCACCAAGCGGCGTAGGTGGAAAACTTGGCGCCTTTGCGGGGATCAAAGTGCTCAACGGCTTTCATCAGGCCGATGTTGCCTTCGCTGATCAGGTCGAGCAACGGCAGGCCGAGGTTGGCGTAGTCATTGGCGATTTTGACCACCAGACGCAAGTTGGCCTTGATCATCTGCTCGCGAGCTTTGGCATCACCACGACGGATCCTCTTTGCAAGAGCCGTTTCTTCTTGGGGAGTCAATAACGGGATGCGGCCGATCTCGCGAAGGTAGGTCTCGATTCCATTGCCGTTGGTTGTTTGCTCGGTCTTCATGGCCGTTATCTGCCCCGTGCACCTTTGATGCACACGAAGTTAGACAACCGGAGCAGGCAATGTGCTCAATTCGCCGAACGGGAAAACACGCCAAATGGCCAAAAACGACGGAGCAAACTTGTCGGGTTGGCTCAGGATGTGTGCGCGCAGGTCCGAAAGCGGCCAAAATTGCCCGCCCGCCAGCTCAACGGGATTGATGACCGGCCGATACGACCCGTGCAGGCCATACACCCAGACGAATTCCCGCCCGGTTTCCGCGCTGGCCGCAAGAGAGAATCGCCGCCGTAATTGCCCGGCCGGCACAATCAATCCAATTTCCTCCTGCAGTTCCCGGACAGCCGCCGCCAGGTAGCTCTCCCCGGTGGCGAGGTGGCCGGAGGCGCTGGAGTCATAGCAGCCGGGAAAAGTCTCTTTGCTTGTTGCTCGTTGCTGGACAAACAGTTGGCCGGCATCGTTGAACAGCCAGACATGGACCGCGCGATGGTTGAGTCCCCGCGCATGGACCACCGCGCGCGGGGCTTGGCCAATCACGCGGTTCTGGTCATCCACCACATCGAAGATTTCGTCGGTATGGATCATGGGAAAAGAGAAGCCCCCCGGCGGACCGGGGGGCTTCCTGCAATCACGCTCTGGTCAACCGACTAGAACTTGACGTTGATTTCACCGCGCACCATGTGAGCGACAGCGTCAATCCCTCCTTGTGAAAGTAACAAAAATGAGGCCTGTTCGCGCACAGCCTTGTCAGGCAGGAACGCTGCATACACCAGTTGGCAGCGCACGTCCTTGCTGTAGTCATAACCCAAGATGGCGTCGATTTCCCAACCGACTTCACGGGTGTCATTACCCAGTGAGTAGATGCCCGTCAACCCACTGCCGATGTTTGGATTGCTCAGGACGAACCCATCCCGATCTGCTTTGAGATAGTAGTAAGCCTGCAGGGCCAACGACGTGTTTTCGGCCGGCTTGAGGCTTCCACCTACGTTGAAGATGTGGATGTTGGACAGCAAGGGATGGAACAGATAGCCGTTATACCCATCTGTGTAGTCCATCCAAGGGCGGAAGTAGCCTCGCTCATCCCTGCCACCGCCGGAAGCATGGGTATAGCTGGCATTGACTGCTGGCGACCATTGCCGATTTTGCAGGCTGAACTTCCCACCCACATTCACGAGGTAAGCGTTGATTTGTTCATCAGCCCACCGACCATCCGCACCGCATTGATAGGCACCCTCAAACCAAGTCTGGAGACTTTCGGTCAGATTCAGATCTCCACGAAGGCCAATAATGGTGGATGAAGCCCCCGCGATCGTTGCCGGCATCCAAGGAATCGTCCCCAGACCCAGCAAATCAGCATGGTTCTCAATGTGTCCCA
>CALBCO010000184.1 GCA_937927265.1 uncultured Verrucomicrobiae bacterium
GCGAGCCGTTTGCGACCAAGCCGGCGTGCCATTGCGCGTCGTGTCGTTGCAGGCGGAATACTTCGCCCACGTGGTGCAATATGCGCTCGATGAACTACGCGCCGGACGCACGCCGTCGCCCGATATTTTCTGCAACCAACAAATCAAGTTTGGCGAATTCTTTGCCCGCGTGCCGGAACCGTTCGACAAAGTCGCCTCCGGCCACTACGCCCAAGTGCGCGAAACAGCCGGCATCTTCCGGCTGTTCCGCTCGCCCGACCCGGTGAAGGATCAAACCTATTTCCTCTCGCGACTGAGGCAAGAACAACTGGCCAAGGCGCTTTTTCCGATTGGTCATCTCCAAAAAACCGAAGTCCGCCGGTTGGCGACAGAGTTGGACCTTCCCAATCAAATGCGACCCGATTCCCAAGGAATCTGTTTTCTCGGCAAGATTCCGTATGACGAGTTTATCCGGCACTACCTCGGCGAGCAGCCCGGCGACATCATCGAGGCCGGAAGTGGGCGCGTCTTGGGGCAGCATCGCGGGTACTGGTTCTACACCATCGGCCAACGCAGCGGCCTCGGAATGAGCGGCGGCCCGTGGTACGTCGTCGGCAAAGACGTGGCTCGCAACATGATCACCGTCGCGCACAAAGAACAACCGGCACCGCGGACCCGCACGGAGTGCACAGTGGTCGAGCCGCACTGGATTCATCGAGCGGTTGAGGAGAACGAACCGGGCCTGACCTGCAAACTCCGGCATGGACCCAACCTGATTGGTTGCCGGGTGCGCTACCGGCCCGACGGTAGTCTGGAGGTAACGCTCGCCCAACCGGATGTCGGTCTCGCCCCCGGTCAGTTCTGCGTGTTCTATCGAGGAGAAGAATGTCTCGGCAGCGGCCGTATTGCGTAGTCTTTTTCTACAATTTGTCGCTCACGGCAACCGCTGGTCCGCGCAGGGATTTCCCCTTTTGGAGTTTGATGTCGGCCACGGGAATGGCCCAGACGCGGCGGGTGACGCCTTCCAACACGGCGTAGCCGGTGCGGACTTTATGGCGGCGCAGGACGTTCTCCATCTCGCGCGCCACGTCATCGGGAACATGGCCGGTTGCCTGGCTCACCGCTGTCTGCAAGTAATCCATGCTGAAAGCCACCCAACCTTTTTCTTCGCGGCCATTGAACTGACTGACCGGATACAGCCACACCCGCGGGTTGGCGGTCAGGGCTTCTTTGACCGCGCCGGCCATGTTGGCCGGCGAACGTTTCTCTACGGCAGCCGCCACGGGCGGCGCGGCGCATACCGCCTCGAAATTGGCCACGCGCACCGGCAGGACAAACGGTTGGTGCGGCGCGCTCCAGAAGTAGCAGTTACCGATGATCGGTTCGGCGCGGAGGTAATTGAGAATCTCGTCGGTGTAATGCGCGTTGTGGCGTTTGAGGGTTTGGAGGTCGCTGTCGTTGAGCAGATGCAAGGCAAAGAAGTTGTCGCCCTGGCTGATGATCTGGTCAGAAATCGCCGCGGGTTGTTGCGTAACCAGGATGGCCCCCAGACCGTATTTGCGGCCTTCCTTGACCCACCGCACAAACACGTTGCTGTCGTCCAACCGCCGGTCGCCCAGCACGGTTTGCGCTTCCTCCAACACCGCCAGACAGCGCACCTGTGGCCCGCTGGGATCGGTCAGATGCCGGATATTGTGATGCAACACGCGCTGCAGCAACAGACCGGTGACCGCAATGCCAATATCGCTGCCCAACAGCGAAATATCCACGATCACAATCCGACCCTGACGTAATTCTTCGATCACGCTGTTGCCGAGCCGCGACTCGGGATCGTGCAGCCGGCGGATATGCGGCACGAGATTGTTGACGATGGCGCTCAGACTGACGTCCACGCCATCCCGGCCCCGCGCCCGGTACCGCAACAAGGCCGCAATATCCTTCTCATCGGTGGCATACTCGTGTTTGGCCAGATGCGCCACCAACCGTTTCCAAATCTGCCAATCCAAACTCCGCAGGACATTGGCAAAGTTCGTCTCCTGTTTCTCCTGCGCCACAAACGCGGCGACAATATCCTGCGGCGCAAAATCGCCAAAATTCAGTGTGGCCGCGCCGCGGCGGATGGCGGCAAATTCGGGCGGCACCCGCCGATGCGTGTACAACGAGATGCGATCTTTCAACCCCGGCACATTGACCAGCCCCGGTCGCCCGTGCGCGTCCGGCAGGGCGTATTCGCCTTCGGGATCGAAGATCAACAGCCCCACATCGGGCGGCGACGAGTACAGTTGCGCGACGAGATATTTGATGAGGTTGCTCTTGCCGTAGCCGGCCCGCGCGAAGACGAAACTGCGTTTGCCCTTGAGCCGGGCGACGCTGAAGTTAACCGGCACCTTGTCGAGCACTCGCAGACCGTATGCCAGATGGCCCAACGGCGCGGCGGTCGGGTCGCTTTCCAGCCCCACGTTGCACAGAAACGCCAACGCGGCCTCCGACGGTTGCCGGACCGGGCGGCCCATCGTGGCGAAGGCGCGTTCGCCGACGCCGAATTGCAGGCCGGTCGGCCCGGTGCGGAGTTGGCCGAGCACCTGGATTTTCAGGTTGTAGCGCAACATCTGCTGCATGATCGGCGCGGGCACGCGCTCGGCGTTCTTGGCAAGGTCGGCGAGATAGGCGTCTCCTTGCGCCGTGGTGAGTTGCCCGGCGGCCTGATAGCGGCTAACCCGCCCGACCAAGGCCGTCGTCGCATTGATCTCCACCAGTAAGAACTCCCCAAACCCCGGTAGTCCTTGTTCACTGTGGGGGACGACCACCTCGACTTCGAGCTGGTGCGGCACCGGTGAGAAGCCCTTGAGCAAGCCCACCGGTGGGGTATCGGCAAAAAGGGTCGGTTTCATAACAAGACTCCTTGAGCGGAATTGGTGGCAGGTTGCTGAAAGGCGGCGAGTGCGGCGCGGAGTTGGTTGGTTGTGTGTGTTTGCCGAAGGCGCCGGACCGCGGCGGCGGCGAGTCGGTCGCACAGTTCGTTTTGCGGGTGGCCGGTATGCCCTCTGACCCAGTGCCAAGTGATGCGGTGGCGGTGGGCGGCCTCATCGAGCGCGCGCCACAGATCGGCGTTCTTGACCGGCTTCTTGTCGGTCGTGCGCCACCCGCGCACTTTCCATGCCGGCAACCATGCGGTGATGCCTTGACGAACATATTCGGAGTCGGTGAACAACTCGACGACGCACGGTTCTTTCAATGCCCGCAATGCCTCAATGGCAGCCTGCAATTCCATGCGGTTGTTCGTCGTGGCCGGCGCCGCACCGCTGAGTTCCTTGCGGTGACCGTTGCCTTCCAACACCGCCGCCCACCCGCCCGGCCCCGTATTGCCTTCGCACCCGCCATCGGTGTAAATCTGCACCGTCTTCATGAATTACCAACCCTCGTACTGGCGCGGCGCTTGGCCGCCGGTGGCGAGCACTTTCGGGTAGCGCAGTTTCGGGTCGGGCGGCGCGATCTGTTCGAGGCGCACGGCAAACCGCCAGTCATCCCCAAAATCAAAGAGGAATTGCATGGTGCCCTTCACCGGCAATCTGCATTCGGCCAGGGAAACTTCGCTCGCAAATGGTCCTTCTTCACAATAGGGATGCTGGTAGGCGCGGCTCTTGCCGCGGGCGTCGCGGAAACGAAACTCGTAAAGATGTTCCGTGTCCTCAAAGTTGAAGGCGTCCAGCACAGCCACCGCCAGATCATGGAGGGTGTGGCCGTCCGGCACGGCCAACCGTCGCCACACTTTGCCCAGCGATGCTTTGACGATCCAGACGCCCCGTGGCGCGGCCACGGCAGTCAGGCGATAGACCTGTTGCCATTCGGGGAAAAAAGGCTGGAAGGTTGGCTGCAGAGTGCCGAAGCCCGCCTCGTCGAGTTTCTCGTTGGCGAAAAGTTCTTCGATGCTGTTGAGATCAAGAAACTCCCACAAGGCCCACGCCACGGCGGCGCCCCATGGTGTGCGGCGCGCTTTCTCCATCAGCCACCCCCGCCGCGTCGCACTAGCCCGGTGGGCTGCCTCACGGGCCTTGACCTCGATCAATCCGAAGCGCATCTGCAACTGTGTGTTCCACGCAGACACGGCCCCGGTAAACTCGGATTTATGGCAAAAGTCTGGAAAGGTCCTCCACCGGGGCGACAAGCACTGGGACAAGAAACGCAAGTTGCCAACAAACTGGGATTGGAGGCGGTGCTCGCTCCGCCCCAACACGGAGTGCTCGGCCAGAAACAACCACGCTTCGAGCAACGCGAAATACTGCTCGGTCGGGTTCAACGCCGCCCAGCGTTCCACCGCCCTCTCATTGGGGCGCAACCGGCCTTTCTGCGGTTGCACCAGGTCCATCACGCGAAGCAAGATGAACAATCCCGCGAGGTTGGGATAATCGCGCAACAACGGCCGAATCAGCGCCAACTCAAGCGGCGCGCTCAACTGCGCGTTCAACTCTGGCAACACTTCCGCCGGCAGATTACCCTGTCTGCTTTTGCTCCGCAGATCGTGGGAGCGAATAAAGTCCACCAACACCTGGACATCGCTCAGAATCGAGCCGGGCGAGGTGGGCGTAATTTGTTGCGCTCGCAACCGTTGCGCGCTTTCCGCGGCCAGCTTCGCCAGAGGATTGAGTGATTTTGCTTTCATTGTCTGGATCGTTCTTTCGTGCAACAACGTCTCAGCGGGTGTCTGATCCGGCCTCGCGGATCTCCTCCACCAGTTGCCGGCCGAGCAGGCGTTGCCGGCAGGCTTCGGCGGCAAGGGCCGGCCGTTGTTCAGCGAGTTGGGCCAGCAGGGTTTTCTCCAACATCTCAACTTCGAGACCGCCGAGGTGAGCATGTCCATGAGCCTGGACCAAGGCTTGCGGATAGCCGCGCACCGGGAAACTGTTGCGGGCCGATTCGTGGAGCCATGCCAGCACATCGGCGGCACGATCAGCCTGCCAAGCCGCCACGTCCACCGGCAGCAACGGCACCGCCGCGCCCCGGTCCAATCGCGCAATGTGCAACTGGCCCATCGCCCG
>CALBCO010000185.1 GCA_937927265.1 uncultured Verrucomicrobiae bacterium
GTGAACATGCAGGCCGAGCTTGATTTGGTTTGCCTTCGGAGCCGAGACCTGTTCCCCTCGGCTTTGGGAATTGTTCGATGTAGTGTTCATAGGTCGGGTGTAGCGCACTCCCCGCTCACCCGACCATCACCATGTCATCTACCCACAACAATTCAACTGCGAGATTCAGGATGATGAGGAGTGTGATTGTCACTGCGCTTGTCTGGGAGGCGACGGACGTCGAGCTTATCCCCAGCCGTGCTACACAGGGAATGGCTAGGACGGCCATCTCACGCGCCGACGGAAGAATCAGCCTGCCAGACGGAACAGTACCATTGGCTTCTGACCGTTCCATGTGCCGCTGGAAGCTACGCTTCGGCAGTCAACCACCAAAATTCGAAGATGACCGGCTGGCCGGGGGCGAGGCGTTGTAAGGCGGTTGTGTAGAGACGTTGCTGCTGTTCGTATGCGACCGGCAAGGGAGCGGGTGGTTGGCCAGTTTTGTAGTCAATGCCACAAATTTTCCCCTCTTCCTCGAACACCAAGTCAATCACTCCGCTCCATTGTTTGCCGTTCTCGGCAAAATAGACCGGCATCTCCCGCCCCAGGATGCGCCCTCGCCGGGCCCGCTGATGGTTGGAGGAGCCGAAAAAGTTTTTCAGGATCGCACTGGCAGCCGCGGCAGTTTCCTCGCGGGGGGTGAAGGCGCGGAGTTTTTGGGCGGCAAAGGCGGCGTCAGTCAGGTGGCGTTCGAGGTAGCGATGGACAAGTGTGCCGATTTCGCGCGCGGCATCGAACTGGGCATGGAGGAAATCAGTCGCTTCGCGCGCTTCGTCTTCGGGAGGTTCGGCTTGGGAAGGGCGGTGCAGGAGCGGTGGTGTTGTGGCCAAAATGGCGACGCGTTGATTCCAGAGTTTGGTGTAAGCGTGTGGGTCGCGGATCGAGGGTAACGGCGCGGGTGGGGCAGGTGCAGCGGGTGCGATTGGTGTGATGGTTTGGGTGGTCATGGTTGTGTGGCCATCGGCGAGGGGGGGGAGTTTGTCCGAAAGCAGTACGAGCCGGTCTTCGGCGCGGGTGGCGGCGACGTAGGCCAGTCTGTTTGCTTCTTCGGCGGCGAGTTGGCGATTGAGTGCGGTGACTGCGACGTAGTTGGGGGAGATGATCGGCAAGCTGCCCCACGGCAGCTTGAAGCCAGCCAGCGGCTGGCCATCGGGGCGGGTCAGGTACAGCCAGCGGTCGGCGTGGCGTTTGTTGGGCGTTTGTTTGTCGAGGACGCTTTGCCAGCCAAAGACGATGACATAGCGACCTTGGAGTCCTTTGGCTTTGTGAATCGTCATGGCCCGCACGGCGGCGACGCTTTCGTCGGTGACGCTGATGTCTTCGCCCATTTCGGCGTCGTAGTGGTCCACGGTGCGCACGCGGTTGCGTTGGTTGAGCAGCCATTCGACGGGCGGGACGGTGCCGCGTTCGCGCAGCCGGCGGAACGCGGCAAACACGGCGTCAATCCGCGCCACGGCCCGGCCTTCGCGGTCCTGCCGGGCATACAAGCCGTCGGGAATGAACGTCCGCACTTGCCGCAGCCAGTCCGCCAAGGCGCATTCGGCGCGGGCGGCGGCCAGGCGGCGCAAGGTTTCGAGTCGTTGGCGGACGTTAGCCGGCAGCCATTCCGGCACGGGCGCGCCCGGCGTGAGCAACGACCGGTCGCCAATGTTTTGCCGCAGCCGGTAGAGGTCAGCGTCCGATAGGCCGAATAGGGGACTGCGCAACAACGCGCCGAGGGCCAGCGCATCGTGCGGGTTGTGCAAGACGAGCAAGAGGTTCAGCGCGTCGAGCACTTCGGGTTTTTGGTAGAACGTCTTGGCGCCGCTGCTGACGACGGGAATCTGTGCGGCTTCGAGCACGGGCAGCAACGCGTCCAGTTCGTCGTGTTTGGCGACCAGCACAAGCAGGTCGTTGTACGCGGTCGCCGGTGAGGGCGCGTGTTGGACGTATTCCTGAATGAGGCGGGCTGTTTCGCGGGCGAGTTCCTGTCGGCGGGAGGTGACGTTTTGGGTCGCCAGTTCCGGTGGTAGCGCGCGCCATGCGGGTGTCGGCCCCGTGTCTTCGCGCAGGGGGGCGAGTTTTTCCCGCGCGTAGTCGGGCAACGGACAGTGTTGCTGAAAAAATTCGTTCACAAAATGAATCACGGCCGGGCGGCTGCGGAAGCTGGTGGTGAGCCGGAATTCTTGAATGGCCGCAGCGTTCGGCCCCATGAGCGCGGGGTAGGTGCGCACGAATTGGGTGATGGCCGGCAGGTCAGCGTCGCGGAACCGGTAGATGGATTGTTTGTGGTCGCCGACGAAAAAGCCGCGCACTTCGTGGTCGGTGGCAGAGTGCCGGCCCAACAGTTGCCGCAATAACTCCAATTGCACCGGGTCGGTGTCTTGAAACTCGTCCACGAGCAATGCCCAGAGTCGAGTGCGTTCTTCGTGGCGGACCTCGGCGTGGCCGGCCAGGAGTGCCACGGCGCGACGGATCATTTCGTTGAACGTCACGAGGTTGAGTTCGCGGACGACGGCGCCGTTTGCCCAACGGGCAAACTTGCCGAGGAACGCGCGCCATTGTTGCCAGAGCGGCGCGAGGTCGGTGGCGAGGCATTGGCGCAGCGCGGGCACGTAGGCGGCCTCGAATGTCTCGTAATAGCTCTTGAGGCGGCCCAATCCGGCGCGGGCGTCTTGGGCGGCCTTGGCTCTGGAGCGAATGACCGCGCTGTCCGCGGTGCGCAAGGCTTCGCAAAAGGTTTTCCAGCCGCCGAGTTTCTGGGCGCGCACCTGTTGCAGGGCGGCGCTCAAAGCGGCATTGGCGCGGTGGATGTTTGTCGCGTTGCTTCGTGCTTTGGCCAGACCGGCCACGAGCGCGTCAGTGGCGGCCAACAATTCGTCGAGCGTTTGCCGGTCGGGGGGGCCGAAGTTCAGTTCGTCGGCAATCCATGGCGCTTGGATGATGGCCACCAACCACTGTTCGATGTCGGCCAACGGGATGTGTTCCAACAACGCCGCGAGCCGCTCGCTGAGTTCAGGATCGGCGGCGACGTGCCGCCACCAGCGATCCACCAGTTGGGCGGTGGGATCCAGCTCCGTTGCGGCATGGTCTTCTTCGGCGAATTGGGCGTCGGGCGGGATGCCGGCGGCAATGGGATGGCGTCGCAGAATGCCGGCGGCGTAGCTGTGGAGGGTGCAAACTTGCAACTCGTTGGCGAGTTCAGCGAGCGCGGCCGCGCCGGCACGCAAGGCGTCGAAACTGCCGGCCTGTGGCAAGACGTGTTCCACGACGGCGCGGAATTGATCGTCGCCGTGGCCGCGGTTCATCGCGCTGATGTGGGACAGTAATGCCGGCCAGTCGGGTGCGCTGGCCAGGCTGTCGAGGTATTCGTAGAGGCGCGTCAACATCTCAGCGGCGGCTTTGCGGGTGAATGTGGTCAACACGAACCGTTGGCTGATTTCGCGCGCAACTGCCAGGCGTTCTTCGCGTTGGTGGGCAACGTAGAGGCGAGCACAGGCAGTGCCGGATGCGCGCGGGTCGAACGGCGCGGTCAACAGCAGAAAGAGCGCGCGCAAGGTCAAGGTGTGCGTTTTGCCCGTGCCGGCACTGGCCCAAACAAAGGCGTGTCCGGGAGCAAGGACGGCTTGGAGGCGTTGGTGAGCGTCGGGGATCATTCGTTTTTTTTCTTTTTTTTCATGGGCGCGGCGCAGGCCCGGAGTGTGGCGACGCGGGCGGGGGCGATTTGGACAAACTCGGCCGCTGCCCGGTCGGCCAGGCCGGGTTCGAAGCGACGGCAGGCGGAGGCGAACGGACAATACGCACAGGCAGCCAAGTCCTCGCCGGTGAGTTTTTCCAACACTTGATTCGAGGTGGGCACAAACGCGCCCTGCCGCAGCAGGGGGGTCAATTCGGCGAGCAGTTCCTCGGCTGTGGGGGCCATGTGAGCTTCGCCCCACTCGATTTCTGTCCCGCCCAGAAACACATAGCGGAACTGGGCGTTGGCCAAGCTGGTCAACCACGGGTACATCACCGCTTGAATCATCCAGCCTAGTTGGACAGCACGGGAGAACGTGTCCGTTTTTTTGCCGCTCTTGTAATCTGTCAACACGGTCTGGTTCGCCTCGTGGTCCACGCGGTCAATTGTGCCAGTGATGGTTAATTCGGACAGGCCGGGCCACGGTTGTTGGTAAGACGCTTCCGTTTCTTGGGGCACGGCCGTTTCGCCGGCCACCGCGGCGAAATACGCAGCGGCCATCCGCACCACGTCGCCCAACGCCGCCTGCCGAAACACGCCCGGCAACAACGCCAACGCAAATGCGGCATCGGGCTGCCGGGGCAGTAATTCTTGCGCAAGTTGGGTCAGATTCGTCGTCTGGGCCGCAATGTCGCGCAGCGATCGTTGGCCCAGGTGGGGGTTGATCGCCGCTTCCAACAGCCGATGGAGCAAGGTGCCGCGTGTGCGCGGATCGAGCGCATGCTGTAACGTCAGCGGTTCAAGTGGTTGCCAGCGCATCACGGTCTCGGCAAAAAATTTAAACGGACACCGGGCCAGCGCCTCCAGCCGGGTGACACCGACGCAGTTTCGGTGCACCTGCGGCTGCACGCCGATGCGGCCAATCGAGGGCGGGAGGTCCGGGGCAACACCGACCAAAGTCGGCTCGACAAACCAAGCCAAGGCTGGCGGCAGATACCGGCCCGCTTGCGGGTCGAGCGTGGCGAGATACCGTCCCTGCACCGCGGCGGAGCGGCCAATGCGGCCGGCAGTCAGCGGCCAGCGTTGGCAATACCGTTGCACCCAAGGAGTGGGAGCAACCGTTTGGCCGTCGCGGTCGGTTTTGGGGATGACCCAATGCACGCGCTCGGCCGCGGTGTTGAGCAAGAAGAACAACAACAACATTTCTTCCGGAAACCGCGCAGGCAGCGGCAGCCGATGGCCAATTTGATCGGCAGCAGCCGCCAGCCGACTCCAGCCGGTCTCGGTGAGCAGCGGATCGGGCGGTACCCGCGGGGGGAATTCCCCGGCTGCCAGGCCCAGCAACACGACGCCACGCGCGGTCACGCCGCGGGCGCGCATCACCGGCAGGAAGTGCACGGCGGCCGTGAGCGGTTCGCGCCAGGTTTGCCGACCGCCGCACTCGGCCAGCAGCCGCGTCCATTGACGGAATTCCACAGCGAGGTTGGAGGGCAATGCGGCGGCGGTCGCCAGCAACGGTGACAACAGGGCCGGATCGGTCAGCCAATTTTCCGCGATCTGCCGGAGCACGGGCAACGCATCCGCCGGCGTGAGCGTGGCCGGCAGCGGGCCCGACACAGCGGGCACGAAGGTCAGAATCGCCCGTAACAAGCTCTTTTCCGCCTCGTCAAATTCGACGTGCTGGCAAACGGCACTGTCTTCCTCGGTGTGTTCAAACTGGTCGCAGTCCAGCGCCAGTTGCCAGGCTACGCCCCCCCACAGGCCGAGCGCACGAACTTTGGATTCGAACCGCTCAAGGTTGACTGAACGGGCAGCGGGGATGGCGGGCGTCAACCGCAGCAACGCGAGCACCCATTCAGCCGGGGCTTGTTCTTCCCAAAGCCGCGCCAAAATGCGGAAGGGTTCATCGGCGGGCGTGGGACCGGCCGGCACATCGCTGACGCGCAACGGAATGGCAAAGGCCTGAAACACGTCCCGCACCGCATCGAGATAATCTTCTGCGCGGGGTGCGATGACCAGGATGTCTTCAGGACGCAATCCATCTTCGTCGAGCCAGCGGCGAATGCGAACGGCGGCCGAAACAACCTCGGCGCGCGGGCCGGAAGCGTATTGGTACGTGAGAAACTCCGGCTGCTCACCGATGGGTTGTTCGGGAAACGTCTCCAGAAAAAAGTTGGTGGCGTTGATCTGTTCCACGGGCGGGTCACCGAGCCGCAGCCGTAGACTGGCCAGCACCGGCTCGGCAAACGCGAAGGCGGGATGCTTGGTGTAGGGATAGTAAAAGGTGACCGGCACGCGCTGGGCCAGCGCGGTCAGCCATTCGAGATGCACATCAATCCAATCGTAAAACCCATGCACAAACACCCGCGGTTCTTGGCCGGTCTCGGCAGCGAGCGCGGCGGCCAGGCGGGTAGCGGGTGCGTTTTCGATGGCGGACGGCAAGGCTTGCAGCACAAGCGGCGACCAGCGCAGGCCGCGTTGGTCAAACTGTTCCACCCAGTCAGCAAACAGGCGCAACACGGCTTGCTCGCGCGGTTGGAGGCCCGGCAAAGTTGCAAGGTCATCGAGTTTGGCGCGGTCGGCCGGTCCGAACCCGCCCTCGGCAAGATCGGTGAACGTCTGACGCAAGAGCGCGGCACCGCCGGGCAGGTGACGCAGATTCGCCAGCGGCGACCGAGGCGGAAGCGCGGCAACCAGTTCGACGAGTGACAAATCGAGCGCCGGCCCCCACGCGGGTGTGGGTTGGCCCAGCAACGCCTGGCTGAGTCGGTCGGCAAACTGGGGAAGGTTGACGATGCGGACGTTGGCAAAAATGGCGTGGGTGGTGGTGCGGGCGAGTTGGTAGCGGAAGTCATTGGCGAGTGTGGCACTGGGCACAACGACCCAGCGGGGCAACCAAGGCGCATCGGCCACCGATTGATGCAGGTCCGTCAACAACCGTTGTTGCAATAGCGGAAATGTTGGTGCCGTGATCAAGTCTGCAGCCATGATGTCTCCGTACGGGGCATAGTAGCGCGCGCGATCGGTTGTGCAAAGAAAGTTTGGGTAAGCTGGAGGCAAATAAACAGCTTGCGCTGGCGCGGTCATATCCGGTATGCGTGCCGCACCATGGCAATACAGGAAACCATTTTCCGGGCGTCCAAGCCCCGTAGTGGGATTGCGTTGGGGGGGATCGGGACGGGAAGCTTCGAGTTGCGTAAAGACGGTATCTTCCGCAACTGGACCATCTTCAATAATCTGCCCCAGTTTGGAGCGGCGAAACCAACCGCGAGCGAGGACTCGATTTTGTATTTCGTCGTGCGGTATCAGGAACAGGGGAAACTGCCGCAGTTGAAGCTGCTCCAGATTGACGAAGGCGACAATCCGGCGGGGATTATGTTGCAGTTTTACACGTTCCGCTGGATCAGCGGCGTGGCGCGGATTGATCACGAGGCGAACTATCCGTTTGCGCGATTGAAGTTTTCGGATCCAGACATGCCGTTCACGGTCGAGATGGAAGCGTTCAGCCCGTTCATCCCGCACGACGTGAAGAATTCGGCCCTGCCGGGGGTATATTTTGATTTCAGCATCACGAGCCGCACCAAGAAGAAGGTGGACGTGATGTTGTTCATGGTCGCGAAACACCTGCCGGGTTATGGCGTCAAAGACCGCTTGTACCGTTGTCAGGTGAAACCTGCGGACGACCATTTGACGGTGGATTTGTCTTGCGAGGGGACAGAGACGACGCATGACACGTGGGGGGATTTGTGTCTGGCGTCGCTGGCGAAAGACTCGACATGGTTTACCGGCTGGTCACATCGGCACACGTTTTACGAACCTGTGTTGCACTTGAAGAAATTGCCGAACACGGATCACACCGACCGGCAGAACGCTGAGGACAAGGAGACCGGCCGGAAACGCGCGACTTGGGACAATTTCAATGCTGTGGCGTTCTCGACCACGCTGACGGCCCGTCGGCGACAGTTTCAGCACAGTTTTGTTTATGCGTGGTTTTTTCCCAACTTGTACGGCGACGCGACCCGGAAAAAGAATCAGGAAGACAACTCCAGGGAGCGCCGGTTCGAAGGCCATTACTACGCCAATTACTTCAACAGCGCCGCCGAGGTCGCTCGCTACCTGATCGAAAACCGCGCCGACCTCAGCGCGCGGACACATGCCTTCCGCAAGCAGTTCTACGACAGCAGCCTGCCGACTGATGTGCTGGATCAGGTGAATTCGCATTTCAACACATTTGCTACGAGCTCATGGCTGACCAAGGCCGGCGACTTTGGCATTCAGGAAGGAATGACCGTTGCGCAACCGTGGGGACCGTTGGCGACGATTGACGTGAGCATGTACGGCAGCATCATGGTTGCGGCACTGTTCCCCGAACTGGATGCGGCGACGTGGCGCGCGCATCAACGGTTGCAGTATGACAATGGCGATGTGGCGCACGGACTTGACCGAAATTTCGGCGCTGGCGACACCCATGAGGGCGTCAAAAGCCGTCTCGACCTCGCGCCGCAATACGTCATCCAATCGTTGCGCCATTATTTCCTCACAGGCGACCGGCCGTACCTCGATGAGTTCTGGCCGTCCGTGAAAAAAGCTCTCGAATACACGCTCACCCAACGCGACCACGACGGCGACGGAATGCCGGAGATGGACGGGGCGGGATCGAGTTACGACAATTTCCCGATGTTCGGCCCCGCGTCGTACATCATCTCACAATGGATCGCCGCATTGCAGTATGCGGTGGCGGCGGCCACGATACTCGGCGACACCGCTGCCGCGGAGCGATATGGGGCGGCATTGGCAAAGGCGCGGGTCGGTTACGAGACGAAACTCTGGAACGGAAAATACTTCGTCCTCTATAACGATCAGGGCGGAAAACACGGCGGGCGCGATGACGGTTGTCTCTCCGACCAGATGATTGGGCAGTGGGCATTGCATCCGTGCGGGCTGGGCGACATCGCGGACCGGCGTAAACTCGACCGCGCCTTGCGGCACATCTGGCAACGCAATTTCCGCGCGGGCGACGGTTTGTTCAATTGCCGGTGGCCCGGCGACCAATGGCTGCATCCAGTGCCGGAAACTTGCTGGTATGATCAGGCAAACACGTTCTGGACCGGCGTGGAACTCGGCTTTGCCGGGTTGCTGATGTATGAGGGGATGGTCCAGGAAGCGCTCGAATTGATCCGCACGGTGGACGAGCGTTACCGCCACGCGGGCCGGTATTTTGATCATCAGGAATGGGGCGGCCACTATTTCCGCGCGTTGTCGGCCTGGTCCATCATCAGCGGCGCATTAGGGTTGGCCATCAACGGCACCGCGTACACGTTTGCGCCGAAGCTGCCGGACAAAAACCTGCGCCTCTTCTTCAGCTACGGGCAGGGCACGGGCCATTTTGAACGAACCATGAAGGGCCGCGCCGAGGTCAACCACATCCGTGTGCACAGTGGCACAATGCGCGTGGGGAGTGTGCAGCTCGTCAGCCGGTTGCCGCGAGTGCAAGCCGTCGAAGTGTCGGGCGCCAGCGGGTATCAGGTCCAGCGGCAGGGGGCACGGGTCATAATCACGTTTGAGCGCGAGATGCAGATCACGCCCGCGGAAGGGTTGACGATCACCTGCCGGTAAGGCTGCGCGAATTTGCCTGACGGCGCGCGGAATTTGTGCAACAAACGAGAAAGCAACAAGGATTCTTCGACCACGACCATGCAATCAACAACGAACCTGACGATCCGCAGCACCAAGCAACTGAATGACGGCCAACAGATTCCGTTGCTCGGATTCGGTGTCTTCCAAATCAAAGCCCCCCGGCAGTGCGAGCAAGCCGTGCTCGATGCCTTGGCCGCGGGTTATCGACACATTGACACGGCGTGGGTCTATGGTAACGAGCAATTCGTCGGCAACGCGCTCGCCCAGTCCGGCCTGCCTCGCCGCGATTATTATCTGACCACCAAGGCCGACTTCGACCTGAACCCCGCCAAGATCCGCGCTACATTTGCCGCCAGTCTGGAAAAACTCCGCACCGACTACGTGGACCTGTTTCTCATCCACTGGCCGTTTGGCGACGACCTCAGCGAAGCGTGGGCCGTGCTCGAAGAACTCAAAGCCGCTGGCCAATGCCGGTCCATCGGCGTTAGCAATTTCACCATTGCCCGCTTTGAGAAAGCGTTTTTCCCGAAAGTAAAGACAATCCCCGCCGTCAACCAGATCGAGTACCACGTCTATAACCAGCAACGCGAGTTGGTGGACTATTGCCGGGCCAAAGGCATCGAGATCGAAGCGTACTCGGTGTTGACCCGTGGTCACCGGCTCGCGCAACCCGACCCCGTATTGGCGGCCATCGCGGCGGCCACCAAGAAGACGGTACCGCAGGTGATGATCCGGTATGTCTTGCAGAAGGGGATCGTGGCTCTGGTCAAATCGGTCACGAAGTCGCGCATTCTTGAGAACGCGGACGTTTTCGATTTCACGTTGAGTGACGCGCAAATGAAACAGTTGGACAACCTGAACCAAAACTTGGTCGTTCAAGATTGGTTCCCGAAAGGATACTATTGAAATGAAAACGCAGACGATTCGTGTGGGTGTGATTGGTTGTGGCAACATCGCACAGCATGCGCACTTGCCGGCAATGCAACGCATTCCCGGCGTGCAGTTGATGGCGGTGGCGGACAACTTCGCCGACCTCGCCCAGAGCGTGGCCGGCTCGGTGGGCCTCGACCCGAAGAACGCCTATAACGAGTGGCGGCGCATACTCGACCGTCAGGACATTGACGCCGTGCTCAATCTCTCGCTGACGATTTACCATGAGGACGTCTCCGTCGCGGCATTGCAGGCCGGCAAGCATGTGCTGGTCGAAAAACCAATGGCCGTCACTAGCGACGAAGCGCGGCGGATGGTTGCAGCGCAGGAGAAATCCGGCAAGGTGTTGATGATCGCTTTCAACCATACTTACGACCTCGCCAGCGAATACGTCAAAGACCTCATCACCACCGGTCAGCTCGGCGACATTATTCATGCCGAAGTGTTTTTCTATGATGACAAAGATGCTTGGGATGCCGGCGCGTTGCGCAGTTCACTCACCAGCACCCAGCCGAAACCGAAATGGTGGCCGGACGACCCGAAGCTCGGCTTGCTCCACTATATCCACAACTACGATTCGCATATCATCAATCTGATGCGCTACCTGCTGGGTGAACCGCAGGGCCTCGACTACTGCCGGTGGCAGCCGTGGAAACAACTCTGCGCCGTGCTCGATTACGGCAGCTACCGCGTCATCTTCAAAAATGTCCACACCAAGCAGCGCCGCTTCGAGAAAGGCATCGAAATTGCCGGCACCAAGAAGCGGGTCATTCTTGACCTTGCTCCCCCCTTGGAACGTTACACGCCCGGCAAAGTTACGGTCATTGATGCCGAAACGCAGGCGGTGACAACGCCGTTGTTGGAGTATCGGTGGCCTTTCGAGCGCGAGCAGGAACATTTCTACGCCTGCATCCGCGAGGGCAAAACGCCACGCACCAGCGGCCACCAAGGCGTCAACGACGTGGTCATCGCCGAACAAATGGTCGCCATGGCCATGGGAGACAAAAAATGAACATTCAAATCGGATTCGCAGACTTCACGTATTTCCTGGCAAAGTTCAAACTCAAGACGATTGATGATCCGGAGATCCTCGACCGGGCGGCCAAACTGAAACTGCAATGTTTCCAAGCCAGCCCCGCGTTTCACCTGTCCGATGGCGGTGCGGCGCAGCGGCGTTTGCTCCGCGAGAAAGCCGAGCAATGCGGCATCACGTTGTTCGCCGCCGGATACGGCGACGCCAGCATCCCGGCGATTGAGAAGGCTTTGGCCGGGGCGCAGGAAATGGGCGCAAAGGTGCTCCGGTATGCTTGTGGTCCGATGTTCGTCTGGAAAGACCCGGTGCCGCTGCCACAATTTGCCAGGGTCATGGCCAAAGCCGCCAAACTCGCCGAACGAGCCGGCATCCCCATCGCCATTGAGAACCATCAGGATTATACATCGGAAGAACTCGCCGGGGTGCTCAAGAAAATCAACAGCCGCTGGGTCGGTGTCTGGTTCGATACCGGCAATTCGCTGGCGCTGCTCGAAGACCCAGTCTTCACCACCAAGACACTCGCGCCATATGTGAAGGGCATCCACTTGAAGGAATACGTTGTCCTGCCGGCCGCGGGCGGGTTTGATCTCGTCGGCGTGCCGCTCGGCAAAGGCATCGTGGACAACCCGGCTGTGCTGAAGATTCTAAAGCAAAAGTTCAAAGGCGACACCTTCTACGTCGCCATCGAGAACCCACTCGAACGCTGCTACATTCCGGCATTGTCGCCGAAGTACATCGCGAAGTTTGCCAAGCGCCCGATCAAGGATTTCAGCGTGATAGCCAACTTCATCGAGGCAAGTAAACAAAAGTACCCCGATGGCGTCACGCTCCCCCATGAAGCCGGGCTGACCAACGAACAGATTCTCGCGACCGAACAGGAAACTAACGAACAAGCTGTGGCTTACGCCCGAAAGCTTTGCCAAGCATAAATGTCGAGCGCACGCGTTTCGCTCGGACCAGCTTCCCAAGCGTACAGCGCATTACCCGCGAGTCTGCGGCATTACGTTGGCGCACTGAGGACCGGCAAGCAGCACGGTTCGGCAAAACCCGGGTCATCAACGACTCGACCAATCACGGGTGGAGGTGATCGGAACAGCCTCCGGTCTATTTCTCCGTTGTTTTTATCTGCTCAGCAATCTCCAGAATCCGTTCGCGCGGGAGCACGCCGACACGGCGCGCCCACTCTTCATACGCGGCGCGCAATTCAGCCACCAAGCCGGGATGTGTGGCCGCGAGGTTGCGTGTTTCACCAGGATCAACTGCCAGATTGTACAGCTCCCACGCGCCCGTGCGCGGACCTTGGCCAGCCGCGCCCCCATTGGCTTGGGGCGGACCATAACCGCGCACCAATTTCCAATCACCGCGGCGAACCGCCTCATTACCCATTCGTTCCCAAAACAGAAACCGGTCCGAGGGCAGCGGCGATTCACCGCGCAGGGCTGGCAACAGACTGATGCCTTCCGTGCGCGTGAGCGGCGCGTTCGCCGCGTCCAAACAGGTCGGTTGAATGTCAATGACGTGGCCATAACCGGGCAGGATTTGGCCGCGTTGGGTTGCCGGAATGCCGGCGGGCCAATGAACGATCAATGGCGTGGCGATGCCACCTTCGTGAGTCCAAACCTTGAACCGGCGAAATGGCGTGTTACTAACCTGCCCCCACAACGGACCGCGCACTTCGTCCGCACCATTGTCACTGAGGAACAGCAGCAGCGTGTTGTCCAACTCGCCCCGTTCTTGCAGCAACCCCACCAGCCGCGCAATGTTCTGATCCACCCGATCAATCATCGCCGCATACGTGCGCATCCAGAGTTCCCACTCGGCCGTCTTGGCCGTTCGGGCTTCCTCGGTGATTTCAGGATCGAGCTCAGGCAACGCGGCCTCAGCCGGCCACAATCCCAACGCCCGCAACCGCTCCACCCGTTGTTGCCGAATGACGCCTGGACCGACTTTGTACACGTCCGCATAGCGGGCGATGTCCGCCGCGTGTGCCTGAATCGGCCAGTGCGGCGCCGTGTACGCCACGTAGCCGAACCACGGACGCTGCGGATCAGCTTCCCGGATGAACTGCAGCGCATAATCGGTAAAAGTGTCAGTCGAATAAAAATTCGGCGGTAACGTGTCGAGTTTCTGGCCGTCGAGAATGAACGGCGCAATCGGCCCTTGATTACGCCAAGCATAGTACCCCGTGAAATGTTCGCTCGCCCCGATGACCAACGAAAACGTCCGCTCAAACCCGCGGACCGAAGGCCAGTTGTCGGGCGTGTCGCCGAGATGCCACTTGCCAGCCATGAACGTCTGATAGCCAGCCGCCCGCAACGCTTCGGCCAGCGTGGGCACGTCTTTGCGAAAACCAAGATACGACGGCGCGCCGATCCGCGACCAGAACGGATCGTCAGGGCCACGGGCATTCATGTCGCCCATGCCAGCCTGATGCGGATACAAGCCGGTCAGCAATGCCGCCCGGGTCGGACAACACTGTGCGCCGTTATAGAACCGGGCAAGGCGCACCCCGTTGGCCGCCAACCGATCGAGCGTCGGCGTTCGAATCTCTCCGCCGTAACAACCGATGTCGGAATACCCCATGTCATCCACCAACACGAGCAGGATGTTAGGCGGCCGGGTGGGTTTCGCGTCAGACGATGCGGTGCGCAGCGCCGGTAACGCGCAGGAAATACCCAGCGCCACCGCCATGCCAAACAGCATCCACAAAACAATACGTGTGTGGAGCGTCTTGCGTAAACCATTGCGGTCAAAGGAGCGGTCAATTCCGTGGTTGTTCATAGGAATACTGTCTTACACAGATTCGGTGACTGCAATCAATGACAAACAATCCACGACCCCGTTACCGAAGGCCAGCCCCCCCCCACGTACACGGGGGCGGTCCATGAAAGCGGTGCTGCCGCACCGCACTCCAAGACGCAAGCGCGTCATGCGAAAGCGCCTTGGAGAAGTCCAACAGCTTTGGAGGGCGCCACGCCAGCAGCACTGAGGAGAAGGACACAGGGACCAGAAAAGCATCCCCTCTCGCGCTAACGACCAAGACACTCCCACAAATACCCGCCTCGCTCTTGACTCCCCTTTCGGCGCGTCTACAATCGAAGGCACCGATGAAATCTTTCTGGTTCGGGTGGGCGTGGCTGTTGATCCTTGCCGGCGGCTGTGGCAAACCGGCGACTCCGGGCGGGCCGTCTCTTCAATCTCTAGTCGGACGGTGGGAACGGGCCGACGGCGGCTACGTGTTGCAGATTGACGACGTTCAACCCGACCGCGTGGTGAAAGCCGGTTACTTCAATCCGAACCCGATCCACGTGTCGGCCGCCCGCGCCGTGGCGGATGGCGGGACAATCAAGCTGTTCGTCGAGTTGCGCGACGTGGGCTATCCCGGCTGCACCTACCAACTCACGTTCGACCGCAATCCCGACCGGCTGTGGGGTGTTTATTTTCAAGCCGCCCAACAACAACGTTATGAGGTGATTTTCAACCGGCTCCAGTGACCGGCTCCCCGCGATGAAACCCGACCGGCCCACCATTCAACTCGCCGCCGCGTTCGACCTCGTGGATCGGTTGTTGGCCCACCGCCTCGTGCCGGTCGAAACGGTGTCCGTCCGCAACGCCGTCGGCCGCACACTCGCCGCTGACCAAACTTCTCCACTTGACCTGCCGCCCTTCGACAAATCCGCGATGGACGGTTATGCTCTGCCGGACGACGGCCCGGGACCGTACCGGGTGCTCGAAACAGTCGCCGCCGGCTCCGTGTCCACTGCCCCGCTTACCCCTGGCACTGCGTTGAAAGTCATGACTGGCGCGCCCGTGCCCGCCGGTACGCGCCGCGTCGCCAAAATCGAAGATGTGCAGGTTCAGAACGACCAAATCACCGTTGTCCGCCCTGAACGCGCCACAAACATCTGCGTCCGCGCTGAAGACGTGCGCGTCGGCGACACGATCATCCGCGCCGGCACAGTGCTCACGCCGCTCGACGTGGCAAACCTGATTGCTGTTGGTGTGACACTGGTCGCCGTGCGCCGGCGATTGCGACTCGCAGTGTTGGCCACGGGCGACGAAATCGTGGATACCCCGGCGCAACTTACGCCCGGCAAGATCATGAACGCCAACGGACCGATGTTGGCGGCCTTGGGCCGACAGTTCGGCATGGAGGTGGTAACCGAGCAAACCGTGCCGGATGAGCTGCTGGCCACATTGGCGGCGATGCGCGCCGCAACGGCTGCAGCGGATTTGGTGGTGTTGACCGGCGGGGTCAGTGTGGGTGATTTCGATTTTGTGCAGGACGCGCTCGTTGCTTCTGGGTTGACTGTGCATTTCACGCAGGCGGCCGTCAAACCGGGGCGGCCACTGACGCTGGCCACGTCGCCTACCTGCGCTGTGTTCGGGTTGCCGGGCAACCCGGTCTCGGCTTATCTGATGTTTCATTTGTTCGTGCTGCGGGCGGCAGCGCGATTGACGGGCGCGCCCGCGCCGGGGCGGGAATTGATGTTGCCCCTCGACTTCAAGTTCACCCGCCGCAAAGCCGACCGCACGGAATACCGGCCCGCACACATCACTCCCACTGGCTCTGTACGCGAACTGGAGTTTCATGGCTCGGCTCATCTGACGGCATTGACCGCCGCCGATGGTTTCTTTGTGATTCCGGCTGGGACAGCCACGCTGCCGCGGGGACAATTGGTCACGGTGTTGGTGTTGCCGGGGAGTTGGCGATGAATGACCGGTTTGGCCGTCCGATCACCTCGTTGCGGATTTCCGTGACCGACCGCTGCAATCTGCGCTGTACCTACTGCATGCCCGCCCATGGCGTGACTCTACTGCGGCACGAGGACATTTTGCGGTTCGAAGAGATCGTCGAAGTCGCCCGCGCGGCATTGGACCTCGGCATCAACCGGCTTCGGCTGACGGGGGGCGAGCCATTGGTCCGACGCGGTATCGTCGAGTTGGTCCGGCAACTCGCCGCGCTACCCGGCGTGGCTGATCTGGCGCTAACGACCAACGGATTGTTGCTCGACCGCCTAGCCGAACCGCTCGCCGCGGTCGGCCTGCAGCGCGTCAACATCAGCCTCGACGCGCTCAATCCCGACCGGTTTGCCGCCATCACGCGCGGCGGCGACGTGCGCGCTGTGTTGGCGGGTATCGCGGCCGCCCGTCGGGCGGGATTACATCCGATTAAATTAAATTGCGTGACGAACGGCACAGCCTCCGCAGCGGATGCGGCGGCGGTGAAGGCCTTTGCAGAGCGGGAAGGACTCGAAGTGCGGTTCATTCCACAGATGAACTTGGCTGCGGGGACATTCGGCGTGGTCGAAGGCGGCCATGGCGGTGATTGCGCCCGCTGCAACCGGCTGCGGCTGACCGCCGACGGCCATGTGAAACCTTGTTTGTTTTCCAACTTGCGATTCAGCGTTCGCATCCTCGGCCCGCGCGGCGCACTTGAACGAGCGTTGGATGCAAAACCGGCGAACGGCTCCGTTTGCTCCAACCAACTCATGCACAGCATTGGGGGCTAAAACTGGATTGCACGACGCCGCCTGATTGCTGGGAAAGGAAAACGACCATGTTGGAAATCATCTCCGTCAACACTTCAAAGGAAAAAGGCACGACGAAAGACCCTGTGCCAACGGCGCGCATTGACATGCGCGGGTTGGTCGGCGATGCCCATGCCGGGGCGTGGCACCGACAGGTCAGCCTGCTGGGCCGTGAGCGCATGGAGGCGTTCGGGGCACAACTGGGCAAGACGTTTCGCCCCGGCGACTTTGGCGAAAACTTGACCACCGACGGACTCGACTTGCGCACGGTTGGCCTGCTCGACCGATTGCGGTTCGGCGAGGTGGAACTGGAAGTAACGCAACTCGGCAAGAAATGCCACGGCGACGGCTGCGCGATTTACCGCGAAGTTGGCCAATGCGTGATGCCGGTCGAAGGGATTTTCACGCGGGTTGTGCATGGCGGCGAAGTCCGGCCCGGTCTGCGTGGCGAGTTGATACCGCGTCCGTTGCAAATCTGGATCATCACGCTCAGCGACCGAGCCGCACAGGGAGTGTATTCCGACCGGTCAGGGCCGGCCTTGCGGGCGCGCGTGGAGGCGTTTTGGGCCGGCAAACGGTGGCATCCCCAATACACCACGGCGCTGTTGCCGGACGACGCCGCGCAGTTGCGGGAACGATTGGAGGCGGCACGCGCCGCGAGTGTGGACGTGGTGTTCACCACGGGCGGCACCGGTCTCGGTCCGCGGGACATCACGCCGGACGTGGTCGCGCCGCTGTGCGACAAATTGATCCCTGGCATCATGGAACACGTGCGCGCCAAATACGGCGCGGCCAAACCGGGGGTGCGGCTCAGCCGGTCCGTGGCCGGCGTGATGGGGCGGACGCAGGTGTACACGTTGCCGGGCAGTGTGCGGGCGGTGGAAGAATACCTCGACGAAATCCTCCCCACGGTCGAGCACGCGCTGGCAATGATCCATGGGCTGGACACACATTGAGATCTTCCGTTCGAGGCTTGCGCGAAGCGCCGGCGGCATGTGTGTTTGCCGGTGCGGCATGGCCGCCCTTTTGCGCGACAACAGGCCATCCAAAGCGCCGCTGGCGCGGCGCACTCCAAAACTATTCGGCCCACCAGAGGCGCTTGGGCACGGCGCGCCAGCGTCTTGGAGTGCAGTGCGACCGCACCGCTTTCCCCGCCGGTGGCCGCCACCAAGCCTCCGTCTCCGGTGGAGATAGGTGCACGGCGCAGACAGGAACGTCCGCGCCACCTTGAACGACCGACTGGTGGCGACAATGCAACTGCGGGGTTGTGGTTCAGGGTCGGGGCGTTGCCGCGCGCGTAAGGGGCGAAAGGTTTCGGATTGACCCCGCCGGACGCTGGGGACTAGACTGCGGCAAACAATCAACGGAGGAACGGCCATGCACGGTTATCGCGGACAAGTGTTGCGGGTGAATCTCACCACGGGGCAGATCAAAAAGGAAACGCTCGATCTCCAAACAGCCCAGAAATTCATTGGCGGCCGCGGCCTCGGCAGTTACTTGCTCAGCAAGGAAATCCAACCCACCGTGGACGCATTGTCGCCGGAGAACAAAATTTTCATCGTCACCGGACCGTTGACTGGCTCGCCGGCGCCAACGCCGGGACGGTACATGGTGGTGACGAAATCGCCGTTGACCGGCACGATTGCTTGCTCGAACTCCGGCGGGTTTTGGGGGCCTGAGTTGAAGAATGCCGGGTACGATTTGATTGTCCTCGAAGGCCGGGCACCCAAGCCGATGTATTTGTTCATCAAGGATGAAACGGTCGAGTTGCGCGACGCAACCAAGTACTGGGGCAAGCTGGTGTCGGAGACGACCACCCAGTTGCTCGCCGACGTGCGCGAGCCGCAGGCGCGCGTGCTCTGCATCGGGCCGGCCGGTGAGAAGCAATCGTTGATTGCGGCGGTCATGAACGACAAATGTCGGGCCGCGGGGCGCAGCGGGGTCGGCGGCGTGATGGGCAGCAAGAACCTGAAGGCGATTGTCGTTCGCGGCACGGGCAAGGTGGCGCTGGCGGCCCCGGAAAAGACCAAGGAACTGCTCGCCATCCTCGCTCGTAAGATCAAAGACAACGGCGTGACCGGGCAGGGGTTGCCGACCTACGGCACGGCGGTGTTGGTCAACATCATCAACGAAGCCGGGATGTATCCCACCCGCAACTTCCAGCAATCCTATTTCCCCACCGCCAACAAGGCGTCGGGCGAAGCGTTGGCGGACGAATATCTCACCAAGCGTGTTGCTTGTTTCCGCTGCCCCATCGCCTGTGGGCGGGAGTGCGAAGTGGGTGAAGAGAAAGGCGAAGGCCCCGAGTACGAGACGTTGTGGGCGTACAGCGCCAACTGCGGCGTGGACAAACTCGATGACGTGATCCGCGCCAACAACCTGTGCAACGAGTACGGGTTGGACACGATCTCTGCCGGGGCGACCATTGCCTGTGCGATGGAGTTGGCGGAGAAAGGCTACATCAAACCGTCGGAAGTGAACGGCCCGGCGCTGAAGTTTGGTTCGAGCGAGGCGATCATCGAGTGGACGCGCAAGATGGGCGCGGGCGAAGGCTTGGGGGCGAAGCTGGCGCAAGGCTCGTACCGGCTGGCGGCCAGTTACGGCGTGCCGGAGTTGTCCATGAGCGTGAAGAAACAGGAACTACCGGCCTACGATCCGCGCGGCGCGAAAGGCATGGCGCTCCAATACGCCACCTCCAATCGCGGCGGCTGCCACGTGCGCGGCTATCTCATTTCGCCCGAAGTGTTGGGGTTGCCGGAGAAGATTGACCGATTCGCCACCGCCGGCAAAGCCACCTGGGCCAAGGCGTTCCAGGATTTGACGGCGGTGATTGATTCGCTCGGCTTGTGTTTGTTCACCTCGTTCGCGCTTAACGCCGATGATTACCGCGACCTGCTCAATGCGATTGTTGGCGTCAACTGGACCAAGGAAGAAATGTTCACCGCCGGGGAGCGTATCTGGAATTTGGAGCGCGTGTTCAACCTCGCCGCCGGCATCAAACCCGAAGAGGACACATTGCCGAAACGGCTGCTGCACGACCCGATCACTGAAGGCGGATCGAAAGGACACGTCGCTCAATTGGCGGAGATGTTGCCCGCGTATTATCAGGAACGCGGCTGGACCCCACAGGGGATCCCGACGAAAGAGAAACTCGCCGCCCTGGCGTTGTGAGGGTGCGTGGATGGATGTCGAAGTGCGACTGTTTGCGACGTTGCGGCGCGGGCGATTCGATCGTCGCCCACAGCCGGTGGCGGACGGTTGCCGCCTCGAGGAACTGATCCGTCAATTGGCGATTGATCCCAAAGAAATTGCCATCCGACTCGTCAACGGCCGCGAAGCCGAAATTGATCACGTCTTGCAACCCGGCGACGTCGTGTCGCTGTTCCCAGCGGTCGGCGGCGGCTGACATGGATGCGTTGCCCGACCGTTACCGGCGCAATCTCGGCACGTTCACCGAGGCCGGTCAACGACAACTGCTCACCTGCCGCGCGCTCGTAGTTGGTTTGGGTGGGCTGGGCGGACATATGGTTGAACAACTCGCGCGGGCCGGCGTCGGCACGATCCACGGCTGTGATCCCGACGTGTTCACCGCCGACAACCTCAACCGGCAACTGCTTTGTACCGTCGCCAACCTCGGCCAATCGAAAGCTGAAGCAGCACGGCAACGCCTGCAACAGATCAATCCCGAGGTGAAGTTCATCGCTCACGCCACAAGGTTTCAGGAGCTACCGGTCGAGTTTTTCTCGGAGTTGCAGGTAGTGTTTGATTGTCTCGACACGGTGCCGGGGCGGATCGAATTGGAACAAAAATGTGAGCGGGCCGGAGTGCCGTTGGTGCATGGGGCAATTGGCGGCTGGTACGGACAGGTCGGCGTGGCTTGGCCGGGCGCACGGTTGTTGGAGCGGATTTATCGGTCGCGGCCGGCCGGGATCGAACAACAACTCGGCAATCCGCCGTTCACCCCGGCGGTGGCGGCGAGCATGATGGTCGCCAAAGGGGTGTTGGTGTTGCTGGGGAAAATCGCGCCCGGCGAGAGCCGCCTGCAGTTCTTCGACCTGCTCCACGACGACTGGCAGAATCTGCCGCTGTAGCCGGTTACGGACACTGGACGAGGCCGGCGGCCCAAAGACATTCGCCGCAGCGGGGGAACGTGTCGGCGGTGCAATCTTCGCGATTGGTGGCGCGCAACCCGCAACTACCGCACGACAAACAGGGCGAAAACTCCCAACGGCGCACCCGGTCGCGGAATTGCCGGTACGGTTCGCTTTCCCAAATCGCACGCAAGGGCACGGCGTTCACATTGCCGAAATGACAGGCAAAATGCCGTTTCGCTTGCCGGCGGAAATAGTACGTGTGGGTGTGCATCAGCGGCAGACACGGGCTGACGTTGCCGTCCGGTAACACGGCCAACCGTCCCTGGGTGATGAACGGACAGACCGGCGCATGCCCGGAGACGGGCGCGCCCGCCACTCGCAACAACGTGCCGCCGTCGCGCAACCGATCCACCACGGCGCTGGCTGGCGAGAACGCATCCATCAACGGCACGTCCACCACCGGATTCCACACCGACGGCCCGCGATGACCGGCAGCGGTATTCCAGCGTTCGTACAAAATCTCGTCCATCAACTCCGGCGTGTGCGGAATGAGATTGGTGACGAGGATGCCGGTGAATCCGAGCACGCGGGCCAGTCCTTTGAGCGTCAGCAACTCCCCGATGTTGCGGCGGGTGGCGACGCATTCGAGCCAGACTTCGGGATGATTCACGCCGCGCGCTAATCGGAGTTGTTGGAGCGCCCGCAGATGACTGGAGACGGCACCGAACGTGTCGCCATGCAACAACCGCCCCGACCCGCCGCTCATGGCGTCCACCGAAACGATCAACTTATCCAATCCCAAGTCGAGCAGCCGCTCGGCGGCCGGCGGATCGAGCAAGAGGCCGTTGGTGATCATTTCGGCGCGGTGCCCGGCTTGTTTGGTTTGCGCGAGGAATTCCCAGAACCGCGGGTGCGTCAGCGGTTCGCCGTAGCCGCTGAAGTTGATGCTGACCGGGGTGGCGAACTCGCGCAGTTGGTCGAGCAACGCCGCGAAGGTTGCGGCCGGCATCGTAGCCGGCGGTTGGTCCCACGAATGCCGGATACACATCAGGCAATCGAGATTGCAGCGGGTGGTCAGCTCGACATAAAGTGTTTGCGGCGTGTCATTCATCGGCGCGACGCGACAGTGTCCGCCAGAACGGCCCACCGGTCAACAACAGCGTCACATATACCGGTTGATGATGTCGTGGCCGGGGCGGAGCGAGCCGTCCGGCTCGATACAATGGAGCGTGCCGGGTTCGGTGACCAGGCCATATTCGGGCCAGTGCAGGTCGGCGACGTAGCTGTGATGGAGCGCGTAAATCAGCCAGCCGATGTTCCGCTGGTTGAGTTCGTGCAGATGAAACTCAATGATCTCCGCCCGTTTCGCGTTGTCGAGCGAGCCCCAACACGCTTCGCTGCTGAGCAACGGTTTGCCCGTCTGCTCGCGCACCGCGACGCACTCGTCGAGTTCCCGGCGGAACTCGTCTTTCGTGGCCGGGTCGCCCATCCAGTACCGGTGAAAATTCAGCACGTCGCTCAGATGCTGCAACGGCTTCAGAAACTTCGCTCCGCCCCAGAACCCGACCGACAACGGAGCCTGTGCCCCGGCCTGTTTGCAAAGCGCATAGACGTTTTCGAGCCATTGCTGCTCGTGCGGGGCGACGTCGGTGTAGTCCGACCACGGTTGTTTAGTGAAGTACGAGAACGGCTCGTTGCACAAATCCCAGCAGATCACGCGCGGGTCGCGCGCGAACCGTTCCATCACCGCGGTCACGTAGCCGCGCCACTGCCGGTCAAAGTAATGGTTCGCCCAACTGCGGCCGGGCAGGAAATTATCGAGGAACACCCCGCCCCACTCCGGGCTGCCGGCATGCCAGCGGTTGAACAAGGTCGGGATGACCGCCATGCCGTACTTGGCGGCGATGCCAAACGCCGTGTCCACGTTGGCGAGGAACTGCTCCCGTTGTTTGTCCGACCCGGCGGCGAACACTTCCCACGCCAGCCAGAGGCGGACGCCGTTCATTTTGGGAAAATGCTTTTTGCCCAAACCGAGTTCCCGGTCGAACACTGCGGCGTCAAACCGCCGCCAGATGTCCGCCCCGGTGTAAGCGTAGCTCGGTTGGTAGTTGAACCCGCGAATGTCTTGGATATTCATCATGTTCTCTCCTGTATGGCCCGTTCTATCAGTCGTGGCTGACAGGCATTAAACCCCGCTCGCTGGCTTAGGTCACGAAGAAATTGACACTGCCACCACAGGAATCGTCATTGTAACCGCGAGCCTGCTCACGGCAGGAGTTGTTCTCCTGCGGGAAAAGAACCGGACCGCGAGCAGGCTCGCGGCGACAACGGTGACCCTATCAGCCGCAGTTGAAAGTGGGCAGAATGGGCGATGACCCGCAGAACCAACCACTTGGAGTGGCTC
>CALBCO010000186.1 GCA_937927265.1 uncultured Verrucomicrobiae bacterium
GGAATGGCAGGCGGCACCGGAAACGGTGCGCAACTTTGTCCAAGAGGTCACCCGCATAGCCCAGCCGGTGCCGCCTGCATCCACACCCGCGCCGGCTCCGGCGCCTGCCCCGCGACCACCGCCGGTGGCGCGGCCCGCACAGGCCCGCGCCACCCGCGCGGCGCAATGGCGCGAAGCGTTGCGCGACCGCAACAATGTTCGCAACATCATCATCGGCGCCGAAGTACTTGGCCCACCCAAGGGAGAGCTCTGACATTGGCGGCCAACCCGGATTTGCGCGACCTGCTGGCTGCGTGGCCGTTTGATCCGCGGAAAAACACGCGGCTGGTGGACTGCCCCGACGGCCGGCAAGTCTTGCAGGCCCGCACCCCGGTCGGTATCGAACAATACGAACTCGACGGCCGGCCCGACGGCGCGCGCCCGCAGGGGGCGGAATCGGTTCTGGACTATTATCGCCAACAACTGGCCCGCGCCGAGGCGGCCGGACAAGGCGAAAAGTTCGCGCTCAAGCCGGCCGACTGCGCTGAATTGTTCGACGAAGGAACTCTGTACTATTTTCGCTACCTGTATCTGTTCCAACTGCGCGACTGGCCGCGGGTGATCCGCGACACGAAGCGGAATTTAGGCTTGTTTGATTTCGTGCGCGAACACGCCCGGCGCGAGGAAGACCGTCAGCACTTGGAACAATGGCGGCCGTACTTGCTGCGGATGCACGGCATGGCGCGGGCGATGCAGGAATGGGACGCCCAGCGGCACCGCGCGGCCGTGCGTTTGGTGCGCGCGACCCTGGCGCAGATCGAAGCGTTGCCGGACCTGGAACTGGAGACGTTCCAAGTCGAGCGGCAACGGTCCCTGGAGGCGCTGCGCGAGTTGGAACAAGAAATCGAGAAAAGCCAGCCGTTGTCGGTCGCGGAAAAATTGGAGCGCGATTTGCGGCGGGCGGTGGACGCGCAGGAATTCGAGCGCGCCGCCGAATTACGCGACCACCTGCGTGCGTTGCGGGACAAGAATCGCTGATCCGCGCCGGGCGGGCGCCTCCCCAGTCGGGCCTGGTGTTTTTTGCCCTCGTCCGCCACCAGCTTGGTCACGAACTGATCCTTGGGCCGGTTATGGTCGCGAGACATGCAAGCGCAGGAACCGGCAACCCGCATTGCTGATGGGAACGGCATCGCGGACGGTGATTTGCCAGTAGTCACCCTCATCCGTGGCGGATACTTGGACGAGGCCCGTCGTGTCCCAGTCGCCGGCGCGCACATTATCGCAGGCTTCAACCATCCAGGTCACGTCCGTGGCCTCCTTGTTGCGCCGGTAGGTCAGCGTGAGGTAGCCAGCCGCTTCCTGCGCGTTTGGCCCGCCGGTCGCATTGGCCGTGGTGGGGGAGAGGCGGAAAGCGTATTCCAGCAAATTGGCGAAACCATCGTGGTCCGGGTCCGCTTGGTCACCGGCCACGGCGGGGTTGTTGGCCTCGGAGCCGAACTCGGCCCACCGCCAAGCATCCACCGGCGTGTCGGCAATCGCCACCGTGGCATTGGAGTTGGCCCCCAGGGCATAGGCCGGTTGGGGTTGAATAGTCACGGTCACCGATTCTTCGCCTTCGGCCCACTCGTCGGCGAGAGGCGTGATGAGGAGCGTGGTGTTCGTGACCCCGACTCCCAGCGTGACCGGGGAAGAAAGGGCGGCGTAGTCCACGCCGTTGCTGGCGGTGCCGGTGCGCGTATAGGAGACGGTCAGCGCGGTGTTGGTGGGCCAAACCGGGTGATGTGGAACCGGCCCGTATCGCTGCCGAGTTCAGCCGCAACTGGGTCCACGGCTTCGAGGCTGACATCGGGGATCACCCCGATGATCCGCAGGGCCGGGTCGCCTTGCAGATTCAGGCCAAACTGGACCCAGCGGGTGGAACCGTTATAGCCCGAGGACTAAGCAAAGGCTTTTTGTGTTCGGAAAACGCAGTGCCGATGTCGAGGAGCTTGTTGTTGAGGAATTTGCGCATGTAATAGGCGGACGTGCCGCCGGTGCTGGTGTTGCTGGCTGGCGGAGCGTCGGGCGCCCCCCAACCGTACCGGCTGCACCCGAGGTAAATCAGCGCGCCGCCGGTGGCGTTGCGCAACATGGCCTCGCTCAAACTCGGCTCGGCGGTGTCGAACGCGCTGCTGAGGCAGGCACCCGTGTAGAAGATCGTTGTCCGATTGGTCAGGGCCGAGGCGCTGCTGGTGTCGAAGTAGCCCACATCGGCGGCAATGATGGTCGTGTTGCCATGCGTGTCATTGAGGGAGAAGTTCTAGCCCTCGCTGAAGCGGGTCACCAGATTCGTTGGACTGGCGGCATACGAACCTGCCAAGCCGGTATCCCACGAAGTCAGCGAGTCGAACAGACACCCGATTTGCGTGGATTGGAAACCGTATGCTTGCACGCGGTCGCGGAACATCCGCCGGCACCACATTTCCGCGTCGGAAACGGTCGGGTGATTGTCGTCACGGAACGCGAGATGGCCATCGTTCATCGTGTCCGAGGGCCGGTCGGTGGTCTGGTAAGAATCCCACAGGTGGATGCCGCTCATGACGTATTTGCACGCCAAATCATATGGGGGGGGGATGTCGTACGCGATCAGCTTGTTGATGTAGGCGTCGGCGTGGGCGGCGGTGCGCACGGGAATTCGCCCCACCAACACGTCATACGCCAGGTCGCCTTCGTCTCCGGCCGCCGTATCCGCCTCGCCGTACACCCCATCACCATCTTCGTCCCAAGTCGAGTCCAACCCGGCGTAATACAGATCGGTGGGAATGGTGCTGTTGGTGTACGTGCCTGAAATTACATAGCAATCGCGGTCGGGCATGATCGTGTTGTCCCCGCCCAACACCACCAGCCGGGTGTGGCGCGTGGTGACGTAATCAATGATGCAGGCCCGGAATTCGCTGTTGCGTGTCGGCTCCGGCGTAATTGGTGCGGATGCCTTGCACGGTGAGAATCTCAGTCGTAAACCCGTTGTGCGCTTGCCGATGGTTGGCTAGCGCGGTGAACCCACTGACCAACGTGTTCGTCGTGATGATCAGATAATCCACCGTCGTCGGCGTCGGGGACTCCGCGGTGGCGACCGTTGGCCCGTCCACCGCCTCCGGATTGATCACGCTGAGTTGGGTCAGCGCCGCCGCCTCCTGCCATTGACGCCGTGACCCGATCGTTGGTTTGATGAACGGCAATTCGCAATCCAAGGTGATCGTCACGTCCGTTACCAGAAACAACGTCCGACTCGATCCCTCATAGCGGAGCGGATTGATCCGCAAGGAGACCGACGCAAAACCGAGTTGGTTGTGTTCGCCGGTGACGCTGGCGACCGTCGCCGGCCGCCGGCCCGCTGCGGCATACGCGGCCGCCCTGGGCGGCACGAACGCCGCGCGCCGGCCGGGTTGCTTGGGCGAGGGGGGCACCGGATAGGGACCACGTCCCGGCGCAACTCGCGTTCCTGAAACTCGACCCGCACGTCGCGCACCCGCGCGCCGCTAGGAACGGCGACGTTGACGTAGCGAGCCGGCAACCACGGCGTGCCTGGTTCGTCCTCCAGCCACTCCAGCCCCGCAACTTCAAAAAGGTCAAACCCGCTGACCCGCCGAATTTGTACGTCGTCCGCCGCGAAGGTCAGGCGTACCGTTTGGGTGTGGGTGCTGCAGTTGCGTTCCGGCCCATCCGGGCCATCGTCGTACAACGCCAAATAATGATCCACCGCAATGTGCCGCGGACCGGCACCTGCCACCACCGCGCGCGCCGCAGTTGGTTGCCGTGTAGGAACGCTCGAAAGACTTGGCCGTTGACAGTCAACGAAATCGTGGGAACCGCGAGCGGTTCAGTCGCGGGTGCCGCGCGCAACGGACCGGCGTAGCCCGTCCCGACAATCTCGGTTTCCAACTCCGCCAACACGGCGTCCGGCAGCGCTGACCGGGTCGCGCGGGACACCCGCCGCATGGAGCGCGCGGCGCGGGTCGGTTTGCAGCAATCATTTCAGCCATGCCCGCCGTGTTTGGGTCAGCCGTTCGCCATCCTTTTCCAGCGTCGCACGCGCTGCCGGGCGCATCTTGATACTACCACCGTTGTAGCCGCGAGCCTGCTCGCGGTCCGGTTTTTTTCCGCAGGAGAACAACTCCTGCCGTAAGCAAGCTCGCGGCTACAATGACTATTCCTGTGGTGGCAGTGTCCAGATGTGCCCCGCACTGCCGGGAATCCTCCAGAAATTCCGCCACGAACCGTGGTAGGTACGACGGCACGGCGGAGAAGTTGAACCCCGGCACGTCGGGACTGGTCAACCACTCGGCTATGAGTCTCCCGAATCACGAGCAAGCGAACCCAAAGGAGCGCGGGCATCCTGCTCGCGATGGATGAGGATTCTTATCGAATAGACAGAGCGGCATTGGCTCAACGCGGGCAGGATGCCCGCGCCCCTTTTCTTCCCCCTCGCGCTACACC
>CALBCO010000187.1 GCA_937927265.1 uncultured Verrucomicrobiae bacterium
GAGCCGGATCCATCCGGCGACGCGAGTGTTTCAGGCGTTGCGGATCGCGGTGAACCGGGAGTTGGACAATTTGCGGGCGGGCCTGGCGGCGGCGACGCGGGTGTTGCGGCCGGGCAGTCGGGTGGCGGTGATTAGTTTTCAGTCGTTGGAAGATCGGATTGTGAAACATTTTTTTCGGGATCAGGCCGCGGCCGGAGTGTTGCGGGTGATCACGCGCAAGCCGGTGGAGGCGAGCAGCGAAGAGGTCGCGCGCAACCCGCGGGCGCGGAGTGCGAAACTACGGGTGGCCGAAAAGATTTAGGAAATTGGCAGTGGGAGTGGGGAACCCTCGCTGGGGGCCGCACCAAGGAGGTGGCCCCTGGACGATGAGACATGAGAAGTAATCGGAAACGGGAGCCGTTGCGGTTGGGGACAGTGGCCAAGGCGCTGGTGGTTTGTGGCGCGGTCGCCGTGGCGGGGTTGAGTTACGTGTACCAAAAGAATCAACTCTACCGGCTGGGCGACGAGGTGAAGAAGCGCGAGGCGACGTTGTTGGCGGTGGAGAAACGCAATGCGTTGCTGGCGGCGCAACTCGCGCAATTCAAATCGCCGGCCTATTTGGAAGCGCGTTGTCAGCAATATGGATTGGGGCTGATTCCGCCGCGCGATTCCCAGGTGGTGCGGTTGCCGGAGCCGGGTCGGGAATGGGATTTGGCAGTGCCGCAAGTCGCGCTGGTACCGGCGGCGGCGTCATCTGGGAAACCAGCGCCGGTCAAAAAGCTGGCCAAGAAAGTGGTGGTTCACCGATGACGCTCAACCGCCAACAGACGCGTGTGTTGCTGGTGCTCTGCGGTGTGTCGTTGTTGTTCACGGCGTTTGGGATGCGGTTGGTGCAGTTGCAGGTCTGGCAACGAGACGAGTTGGCCCGGCTGGCGGCCGCGAATCGAGAACGAGTTGTGCATCGCCAGGGCCGGCGTGGGAAGATTCTCGATGCGAATGGCAACTTGCTGGCCAACAGCCAGTCGGTTCGCATTGTGGTGGCTGATCCGAGTATTACGGTTTCCAACGCAACCACGATTGCGCGCCAGTTGTCGCCGTTGTTGGGGATGGATGAACCGACCTTGGTGGCGAAGTTGAGCGGTGCGGGCCGGTATGTCCGCCTCAAACAGAAGGTGGATGAAGAGACCGCCACCAAAATCCGGCAGTTCAAGTTCAAGGGGCTCGTTCTGGAAGATCAGTTTGTCCGGTCGTATCCCAACGGGGCGTTGGGTAGCCACGTGATTGGGTTTGTGAATCACGAACAAGTCGGGGTGCAGGGAATTGAGGCGGCGATGGACAATTATCTCCAGGGTCGGGCGGGATACGAAACGATTGAGCGTGACCGCAAGGGGCGGGAGATCCGCGTGTTGCGCGAGGAGCGGCTCAGCCCGCGCGACGGGTACGACGTGGTGTTGACGGTGGATCAGGTGATCCAACACATCGCCGAGGTGGAGTTGGACAAAGCGATGGCGGAACACCGGCCGCAGGCGGGCGTGGTCATCGTGAGCCGGCCGCAGACGGGCGAGATTTTGGCGATGACCAGTCGGCCGACGTTTAATTTGAACGAGCCGGGGCAGGCTGCGGCCGATGCGCGGCGGAATCGGTGCATCAGTGACGTGGCTGAGCCGGGGTCCACGTTCAAGATCGTTGTCTGCGCGGGCGCGCTCAATGAAGGGCGGGTGACGCTCGCGGACCGGTTCAACTGTGAGAATGGCGCGTTTTTGTATGCCGGCCGTGTGTTGCACGATGCGCATCCGTACGGCGTGTTGACCGTGGAGGAGATTTTATATCACTCCAGCAACATTGGGGCGGCGAAGATTGCGTTGCAGATGGGGCCGGCCAAGGTGGCGGAGTATGTGCGGCGGTTTGGGTTTGGGCGCAAGACTGGGGTGGTGTTGCCGGGCGAGGTGTCGGGTATCGCGCATCCGTTGAATCGGTGGACGAAGCTATCGATCACGCGGATTCCGATGGGACACGAGATCGCCGCGACGCCGTTGCAGATGTTGATGGCGATGAACGCGATTGCCAATGGCGGGCAGTTGCTCAAGCCGATGTTGATTCGGAGTGTCTGCGAACCCGGCGGTGGGCCGGTGTTGAAATATGCGCCGGTGGTGGTGGAAACACCGATTACGGCGCAGACGAGCCGGTGGATGACGACCGCGTTGCGGAAGGTGCCGACGCCGCAAGGCACGGCACCGCGCGCCGCAGTTCCTGGCTACGACGTGGCCGGCAAGACGGGCACGGCGCAGAAGATCGAGAACGGCCAGTACGTGCGCAAGTACTATTCGTCGTTCATCGGTTATCTGCCGGCTGATGATCCGCAGATTTCGATTTTGGTGTCGTTGGATGATCCGGCGGGCGGGACATATTACGGCGGTTCGGTGGCGGGGCCGGTGTTCCGCGAGGTGGCTCGCAAGGTGGCGCAATATCTTGGCCTGCCGGCGCAACATGCGGAATCGGAAACACAGGTGGCGAAGCTATGAAACTTTCTGAATTGGTTGAGACTGTGAAACCCTTGGCCGTGGAAGGGCCGCTGGATCGGGAGATTACCGGCATCACCTATGATTCGCGGCGGGTGTTGCCCGGTCACCTGTTCGTTGCGGTGCGCGGGGCGCGGCTGGATGGGCAGCGGTTTGTGGACGCGGCGATTGAGCGGGGCGCGGCGGCGGTGGTGTCGGAGCAGGCAGGGGGGCATCCGACGCGGGCCACGCAAATCAAAGTGGCGAATGCGCGTTGGACGCTGGCGGAGGCGGCGGCGCATTTTTATCATGAGCCGTCGGAACAATTGAAGGTCGTTGGGGTGACCGGCACAAACGGCAAGACCACAACGGCGTTTCTGGTGAAGGCGATTCTTGAAGCGGCGGGGCTGACGTCGGGGTTGCTTGGCACGGTGCAATACGAAATTGGGCGGCGGGTGATCCCGGCGGCGCGGACGACGCCAGAGTCGGTTGAGATTCAAGCGATGATGAGCCAGATGGTGCGGGCCGGTTGTCGTGCGGTGGCGATGGAGGTCAGCTCGCACGCGCTCGACCAGCATCGGGTGACCGGAGTGGATTTTGACGTGGCGGTGTTCACGAATTTGACGCCGGATCATTTGGATTACCACGGGGACATGGAGACGTATTTTGCGGCGAAGCAGCGGTTGTTTGCGATGTTGGGCCAGCGCCGCAAAGCGGGCCGCGCGGTGGTGAATGCGGACGACGAGTACGGGCGCCGGTTGATCGCGGGCCTGGCGGATTTCGGAGCGAGCTTGGGTGGGGAAGAAGCCGTGCTGACGTACGGCTGCTCAAGCGCGGCGATGATTCGCGCCACGGACGTGCGGTTGTCGGCGGACGGCACGTACTTTGTGGTCCACACCCCGCGCGGTCAGCGGCCGATCAGTCTGCCATTGGTGGGGCGTTACAATGTGGCGAACGCGTTGGCGGCGATTGGAGTTGGGGTGGCGTTGGGGATTGACTTGCCGGTGATTGAACACGCGCTGGCCCATTTCCAACACGTGGCCGGGCGGCTGGAGCTGGTGGATGTGCGGCAACCGTTCCGGGTGTTTGTGGACTACGCGCACACGGAGGATGCGTTGCGCAAGGTGTTGACCACGGTGAGCGAGTTCACGCCGGGGCGGTTGATTGTAGTCTTTGGTTGCGGTGGTGACCGCGACCAAAGCAAACGCGAGCCGATGGGGCGGGCGGCGTTGGAGCTAGCGGATTTCGCGGTGTTGACCACGGACAATCCGCGCACGGAAGATCCGTTGGCGATTTTGCGGCAGATTGAGCAGGCGTTTGTGAAGGCGGGCGCGAATCACTACCAGGTTATTCCCGATCGACGGGAGGCGATTGAGCGGGCTTTGGACCTCGCACAGCCGGGCGATACGGTGCTCATTGCCGGCAAGGGGCACGAGATGTATCAGGAATTTGCGCATACCACGGTGCCGTTCAGCGACCGGCAGGTGGTGGAAGAGTATTTCAGTGAACCCACCTCGGTGCGGGGGCCGGTGCCACCTCCTGTGACCGTGACGGAATCGCCGATGAAGCTATCCGCTGACGGTCAGTGGCGGCTGGGTCAGATTGCGGCCTTGGCCGGCGGGCGGTTACTGCGGGGCGATCCGTCCCAGCCGGTGGGGCGGCTGCACACCGACACGCGGACGTTGTGTCCCGGGGATTGTTTTCTCGCCCTGCGCGGGGCGCGGTTTGATGGTCATCAATTTCTTTCCGAAGCGGCGCGGTTGGGGGCAACCGCGGCGGTAGTCTCGCATCCCACCTGTGCAAGCAACTCGCCTAGTGCTTTGGCGCTGATCCAAGTGCCAAACACCCTCACCGCATTGCACGAACTCGCAACGAACTACCGCCGACTGTTGCCCCCCACCGTACGCGTCGTCGCCATCACCGGCTCGACGGGCAAGACGACGACCAAGGAATTCATCGCTGCTGTGTTGGGCGAGAAGTTCCAAGTGCACAAGACGACCGGCAACCGGAACAATCAGATCGGCGTGCCGCTGGAGTTGTTGCAACTGAAGCCGACGCACGAGTTTGGCGTGTTTGAGCTGGGAACGAACCAACCCGGGGAGATCGCCACCTTGGCCGCGATGGTCCAGCCGCAGATCGGCATCATTACCAACATTGGGTTGGCGCATGTGGAGTTTTTGGGGGACGAAGCCGGGGTGGCGCGAGAGAAGGGGGCATTGCTCGACGTGTTGCCGCGCAACGGCGACGGGTTGGCGGTGCTGAATGCGGACGATCCGTGGTGTGCGGAATTGCGCCGGCGGTGTCGGACGACGGTGATCACGGTGGGGCTGAGCCAGTTTGCGGAAATCCGCGCGGATGAGATCAAGATCAACGGCGACGTGAAGTTCCGGTTGCACATCGCGCGGCGGCGCGAGGATGTGGTGGTCCGGTTGCGGGCGATGGGCCGGCACCAGATTTATAATGCGCTTCAGGCTGCGGCGGTCGGCTACTACTGCGGATTGGACCTCGACGAGATCCGGTTGGGCTTGGAAAACGCGGAATTGCCCGCGGGGCGGCTGCAACGGGTGGAGCGTGGCGGAGTGCAATGGATCAACGATTGTTACAACGCCAACCCGGTTTCGATGCGCGCGGCGTTGCAGGCGTTACAGGACGCGCCCTGTGCGGGGCGCAAGATTGCCGTTCTCGGCGACATGCGCGAGCTGGGGCCGTGGTCTTTGCGTGCGCACGCAGACATCGGCCAAGTGGCGGCGCAGAGTGGTTTGGCGTATTTGTTGACGGTGGGCGAGGCGGCGCAGGAGATTGCGCGGGCGGCGATTCGCGCGGGGATGGAGCGCAGCCGGGTGGTGGCGTTGGCGCAGGCGGATCAGGCGGCTGTGTACGCGGCCAAGGTGGTGCGGCCTGGTGATCTCGTGTTGGTGAAGGGGTCGCGGGCGATGAAATTGGAGCAACTTCTGGAGGCGGCCGTATGACGCAGCGGTTGCTCGCTTTGATTCTCATTTTCCTCTGCACCAGCGCGGCGTGGTTCATTTTGGGCGGGACGATGTTGGTACGGTCGGAGGTGCAGGATGGCCGGTTGCGCGGGAAGGTGGCGCAGTTGTGGGGATCGGTGCAACGGCAGGAGGCGCCGTGCGCCTATTACGAGCGGAAAAAAGAGGTTGAGACCAAACGCACCGAGGACGGGCGCGTCATCACGGAGATCAAAACGCAGCTCGTACGCGAGGGGTTGCCGCTGGAGAAAAGCGATGTGCAGGTGGGCCTGTCGTTGGAGCACCGGCGGAAAGGGTTGTTGTGGTATTCGACCTACAAGGTGCGATTCGCCGGCCGATACGTCATCACCAACACCACGAGCGAGCCGCGGCAAGTGTTGGTTGAGTTTCCGTTCCCGGCCGAGGGCGCGGTGTATGACAATTTTCGATGGGTGCTCGGCGGTCGTGTGGTCGAGCAGGTCGTGATCCGCGAGGGCAAGGCCGTGGATTCGTTCCGACTCGAACCGGGCGCGAGCGGCGTTGTGGAGGTGGGTTACGACAGTCAGGGCCTCGATCAATGGTGGTACGACTTCGGCAAGGATGTGAGCCAGGTGAAGGATTTTCGATTGGTGATGACGACAGATTTTGACCGGATTGATTTTCCACCGAACAGCATCGCGCCGACGTCCAAGAAACAGGTGGGTCGCGGTTGGGAGTTGGAATGGCGGTACGTGAATCTGTTGACGGGGGAGAAAATCGGCATGGAGTTGCCGAAGAAACTGAATCCTGGACCGTGGGTGAGTCAGGTGACGTTCTTTGCGCCGGTGTCGTTGTTTTTGTTTTTCTTCCTGTTATTCATCTTTACGACGATTCGCGGAATCAACCTTCATCCGATGAACTACTTCTTTGTGGGCGCGGCGTTTTTTAGTTTTCATTTATTGATGGCGTATTTGGTGGATCACGTGAGCATCCACGTAGCCTTTGCGATCAGCGCGGCGGTGTCGGTGTTGTTGGTGGTGAGTTACATGCGGCTGGTAGTGGGCGCGCGGGTGGCGTTTGTGGAGGTGGCGTTGGCGCAGTTGGTGTATCTGGTGTTGTTCGCGTATGCGTTTTTCTTTGAGGGCTATACCGGCTTGGCGATCACGATTTTGTGCGTGGTCACGTTGTTTGTGGTGATGCAGATGACCGGGCGAACCAATTGGGAGACGATTGTTAAGAAAGAGAGAATGGCCGTGCCACCGCGTTTGGCGGATTGACTGGTGTGGGGACCGGGCGCGGCCAGCGGTGGAAGGAACAAGGAGGACATGCTGTATTATCTGGGTCAGTGGCAGGAGGTGTGGTCGCCCTTGCGGGTGTTCCAGTACACGACATTTCGCGCCGTGTTGGCGGCGATGGTGTCGTTGCTGATCTGCGTGTTGACCGGGCCGTGGCTGATCCGCAAGTTGGCTGAGTTGAAATTCAAACAGCCGATTCGTGGCGAGGACGACTTGCGCGAGCTGGCCAAAGTCCACGGCCAAAAAGCCTGTCCGACGATGGGTGGGTTGTTGATCATCTGGGCGGTGGTGGACGCGGTGTTGTTGTGCGCGATTCCGACCAACCGGCTGGTGTTGTTGAGTCTGGCGACGTTGATCTGGCTGGGCGCGGTGGGGTTCCTCGACGATTACCGCAAGGTCACGGCGCAAAATACGAAGGGGCTGCGGGCCAGAACCAAATTGCTCTATCAACTCGGTCTCGGTTTGTTTGTGGGTGGGTATTTGTTGTTGGATGCGGAGCTCGGCGTGCAGGCTCGGCAGTTGATGGTGCCGTTTGTGAAGGTGCCGGTGGCTGATTGGGGATGGTTTGCGGTGGTTTGGATCGCGTTGGTGATTGTCGGGGCGTCGAACGCGGTGAACTTGACAGATGGGTTGGACGGGTTGGCGATTGGGTGTTCGTTGACGGTGGCGTTGACGTACGCGCTGAT
>CALBCO010000188.1 GCA_937927265.1 uncultured Verrucomicrobiae bacterium
ACACAGGCTCACATCCGAGAGGCCATGATGCCACGTGTCGTCGCGGCGATCGCGATCCGGCCGCATGAAACTCATCCAACGGAAATCCTGTTCCCGACCGCCCCGATGGAACGGTGAAAACCCCGTCGGCGACCAGACCAATCCGACATTCTCCCAGTTCTTGAGATCCATGGACTTCCACAACCGCACGCCGTCGTTGTTCTGGAAGTCGGCATGTTGGGGATTCAGCGAATTGATCCCGTGCGTGCCGGTCAAGTAGTACGCGCCATCGGCAGCGCACGCGACGGACGGGGCGTGCAACGGCGGCAACTCCGCCGCTTGACCGATTAGGACACCGCTGCTCCAGAGAACGATGGCGGCCATCGGCGTCAACCGCCGCCACAAACCGAGTTCGGGTCTCCGCGTTGCGGAACTGTGATACTTGATTTGCATGTCTCGCTCCTTGCGCTAGGGGTTGACCAGCAGTTTCGATAATTCCGCCTTGATCGGCGTTTTCGGGTGGCCCGACCCCATAATGACACCGGGCATCAAGCCGCGATTGCCCAGGTTCTCGAATCGAGCGATCTCCCGCCAGCCGCTTGGGGTCAGGAACATGGCCGCACCAGTTCCGTCTTTGACTTGCAGCCGGGCGGTCACGGGGAATTTCACCGTTCCCGCCGGCAGGACTTCCGTCAACGAGTCCTCTTGAATGATGGCGACCGCGCCGTCGGGGTCGAAGACAATCCCGGCATGGACCTGGTTGCGTCGGCCGTCCTGGAGGCCGAAACCCAGTCCGTCCGCCAAGGTGCCGAGCAACGCGATACCGGCCAGTTTTTGTTTGGCATTGGCCGCCGTTTCGATCTTCTCCATGCTGACTTCGATCGCAACATCGCGCCGATAATAACTTTCCGTCGCCAACGCTGGGGTTGATCCTTTGCGGACGCTGCCGGTCGCCTCGATGACGAACGGGCCATTCGCGACTTTGGCGGCAACCACGCCGCCGTTGCCCGCCGGCAACAGCCAGGGCCGCCACGTTTTGTCGTGGTGGCGGATCCCCACGGCGCGTTCGCCCGCCAAGGTGTCGGTCAATCCCCCGCTCGTGGTGACCGTTAGCGAGACCGGGAACGCGCCCGCGTGCGGAAAGATCACGTGCGGATTCGGCTCCGTGGAACGGCCTGCTGCGCCAAAATCCCAGTCGTATTTGGCCGATACACCGTCGGGCACCCGACTCAGGTTCCGCGCGGTTACTGGTTGACCCGCCAGCAAATCATGCGGGAGATCAAAGCGCGTGACCGGTGGCAGTGGCACGCGGCCGATGTCGGTCCCCTCGAAGACGTAACAGAAAATGGAGGCCGGCGGCAGGCCGCGTTTGTCGGCTCCTGTCGTTTCGTTCACGACCAGCGTGCCGGCAAACCGACCGGCGGGAATCTCAAGGGTCTCGAGCTTGGTGTTTTCCTTGAGCCGGTCTTCGACGCGCGGGTCGCCAGCCAGTTTATGGAGCGTAATCTTTTTGGCTTTGGAGAACGGGAGTTGAACACGCGCCGGTGTGAACCCGTCGTCCCCGGTGATCGGGAAATGATCCAGTTTGCGCGAGATCAGGAACAAGGTCACCCGGTCGCCGCGGGTCGAGGCGGCGACGCTGATCATCGGCGCTTTGGGCAGCGCGCTGCGTTTGACCTTGTGCATGTTGTCCTCAGCCTCATACGCGGGGAAATCCCACGTGGGGGTGGAGAGGGTTTCCCATTTGAGGAATCGGCCCACGCCATAATGGTTGTAGAGCTGGAAGGCCTTCCAGAACGGATACGGATGGGCGCCGAAATCCGGCAGGCTGTGGGAACCCCACGAACTGATTCTGTGACCGAAAGTAAAGAACGCCTGATCCGTGTACCCCGCTTGGCAGCGCGTCAGCGTCGCATCGAGACAATAGACCGCCGCGATCATGCTGCGGGCGAGGTACTGATCCACTTCCTTGGCCTCTTGGGGGTCGCCCGGCATGACGTGGTAGCCGGGGCCGTATTCGTAAATCCCGCTTTCGATCTCGCGGCCTTCCCCGGCCAGCAGGCGTTCGGTTTCCACGCCGCGCGCCGTTTGCGGGGCCACTGCGCTTTGGCCCCATTGCAGCAGATAGAAGCGTTTGAAATCATTCAACACCCGCGGATCGCCCAACCCGCTGTTGCTGGCGTAGGCGGCATAGGAAACCAAATTGGCGCGGGGCGAACGTCGGGCCGCTTCGGCGCCGAAGTGCATCGCCGCCTGCCAACCACACAACATGACCTTGGTTTTCGCCTCGACCTCCTTCGTCCAATACGGACTGGAACGCATCAGATTGATGATGTACTCGTTCAGGAAACCGTAGGCCGCGCCGTAGCTGTATTCCTGGCCGGTGACGCCATCGCGAATCGGGGTGCCCCAATCGAAATCATACGGCGCGAAGGTTTGATTCCACGTTTCGTTGGCCAGCTCGAAGGCAAACTCCGGGAACTCATCGAGCCACGGACGTTTCTGGCCCATGCTCCAACGTTTGGATGCCCACGGTTTCTTGGCCGGCGTATCGCCCGTGGCCGGATCGTACGGCGCCGCCAGCCACTCGACAAAGCCGAGCCATTCCTCTTCGGACAGACACATCTCCACTTGCAACCACGGCGAGATGTTGCCGGCATCGCGCATCGCTTCGAGCAACGTGTAGAACGTGGATTGCCGGGTGCTCGTGCCCATGTAATTGTTGCCGCCGGCCCAGGCGGTCGCGCCATCAAAGGTATAACCCCAATCGGTCTTGATCAGTTCGTGCGTGCGCATGAACCGCATATTGGATTCTCGAATGCGCTGCAGCGCGATCGGCTCGAACGCGCCCGCCGGATGATCAGCCCGATAAATCTGCAAGTTGTCCAAGTACAACACGCCCGGTCCGCGGAACAATAACAGAACCCGGCCCAAGCCTTTGATGTAGTCGGGGACTTGAAAACTCGCCGTGATCTGCCGCCACTCGTTGCCCACCGGCAACTCAATCGGCGCGATCGCCTGGGGATTGGACTTCGGGACTTTTTCGTTCGCGGGCAGTTCCGCGCCGGGCGCGGCATACGCGCCGGCAAAGGCAATTTGCGCTCTGCCGGCCGTCTCGCCGCGCACCCACACCGCGACCCGATACTCGCCAGGCGTCATCACCGGATACCAGCCGCCGTCCCGACTGCCGACCTGCATCAGCAAGGTGGACAGCAACGCTTGATCCGGCGATTCCAAGCGCAGGCAGGTCTGGCCCGGCACGAGAAAATTACCGGGCAACGGCGGCGGATGCGGCACGAACTGCCAGCGCGTGTTATCCAAGCCCGGGAACGGACTCCCGATTTTTCGCTGGGCCGGCCACGTCACGTACGGCGACACATCATCATTCGTGAGCCGGTATTTCAATTGGTCAATAAACACCAGATCGTTCCGTTGGATCATCCGATCCGGCCGTGGCGCGCGGGACGGCAGATCAAGGCCATACCCGCGCTGTTTGGCTGGGTCGTACCCGGACACATAAAGCTGATACCCCGCCAGGTTCTTCTCCTCGGACCGATCCCAAGAGAACTCCAGTATCTCCCCGGTCACTTTCAGCCGGAAGTTCTTGGGTGGCGACGGCGGTGGCGGTTTCTCCCCGGTTTTTACCGTAAACCGGGCTTCTGCTTTGTCGGGCAAGTGCTGGCCTTCGGTCGTGCCGGGCGAACGCCCCTGCAATATGGTCGAATTGGCCGACTCCTGACCATAAACATCGCGGGCGCGCAACGTGAACCAGTAGTCTTGATTCGGCCGGAAACTACTGTCCCACTGGAGACGAAACGTGGCGCGATCCTCCGGGATGCCGGAACCGCGGATCCGCCACCAGCCGGAGGCGCGATGCCCACCGGCCGGGACCACGCCGTCGCGGATTTTCACCAGCTTGCCGTCCACCGGCTGATAGACGCGCACCCGCGCGCCATCATAAAATCCCTCCGCCAGCGAATGGGCGTGTGTCTCGGGAAGTGCCACCGCATCCATGTCATCCGCCTGCGCCCGGTATTTGGGACGGAACGCCATCGGCTCGAACCCGCTATGATGCGTGTAGAGGTTGTTGTGATTGCGGCTGGTGCCGGAAGTAAAACTGTGTTTGACACTTTCTTGGGCGGTGAGCGAGACGGGTAACACTTTCGCTTCAAAGGGCTGACGCCAGGCTTCATTCGCGCCGGCGGGCAGATCGCCGGGCGCAACCGGCTCCATAATATTGACCGCCGGCGCGGCGCCGAAGGCGGTCATGCTCCAGAAAAACAATGCTGTCAGTCCGGCCTGTTGCAGTATCTCTTTCGCGGTTGCTGCGGCGTGGTGCATGATCCTGTTCCTTTGCTCGTGGCTTGGTTGTTCGATTGAGTTTGGCGCGGAGAATTACACCACACGCCCATCGCCGAGGGCAAGTTCCATCGGCGGGCAGCGCGTGATCCCCGCATGGCTGATTCCTCTGGTTGGGGAAAAGCCGGCGGCCTGCCGGGGACACCGGCTTGCTTTACGCGCCGGCGACCGGGACCGCGTGATCCTCCGGTTCGATGCCGACCGAACGTGGGAAAATGGCGGGCGACGTGGACGGCGTCCGCACTCGCTCACGACTCCAACATCCGGTAGCCGTGGGCCGGAATCGGTTGGCCGGCATGATCCCACGGCTGCTCGGAGAAATTGACGATGATGGAGTGCCCGGACGAAAATTCCGTCTGCTCCACCAACCCTGTCGAATCCAGATAGCGGTGGTTCGTCATCTCGTCCCAACCAATCTTCGCGTGCCACTCGTCCACC
>CALBCO010000189.1 GCA_937927265.1 uncultured Verrucomicrobiae bacterium
CTGCCTAAACTGGAGTTGATGCTTGGCGGCACTTACACCAGCGTCGTGGGGCAGAACGGGTTGTGCAGCACGAACTGGCATCATCTGGCCGGCACCTATGACGGCACGGAAATGCGGGTGTATCTCGATGGAGTATTGGAGGGATGGAGTGCGGCGACCGGGATGGTGGATGTGGTGAGCGACCCGTTGCGCATCGGGCTGTTGGCTGGCCAACTCGACGATGTGCGGCTCTACAACACCGCGCTGACGGTGACCAATCTTTTCGAGCTTTGGTACGCCGACTCCGATGGGGACGGTTACCCGGACTTTTACGAAGCCGATGTTGGCACGAATCCCGAGGATTCGAACAGTTTCCCGCTGAGTCAGCCATCCACACAACTTGCCTCAGGTTCGGTCGAATTAGTGCCGTCGGGCGCCAGTGGGTATCGTTACTTGGTCATCAGTCAAGCTGGGAATCCCCCAGCGGGCTTTGAGCAAGTGGATTTTGATGATTCGGGTTGGTCGGTGGGGGCGGCGGTTTTCGGGGATCGGGAAGATAACGGGTGTCCGCAGTGGAGTTTTGCCACGACTTGGCCGGTCCGTTCTGAGCTGTTGGTGCGCCGCCGGTTGGAGTTGCCGTGCCGGACGAGAGGCATTCAACTGGAGATCACCATTGATAACAGCGTTTTGGCGATCTACTTCAATGGGACGCAAGTGCAGAGTTTCACCAACTTCGAAGGCTGCCAAGGGGGAGTCAACGTGTGGGCAACGGTGCCGGACTCCTTGGTGCGGGCAGGCACGAATGTTGTTGTCTATCACTTGGAGGATCATGGTGGCACGAGTCTGTTCGACACTCGGATTAGCGGTGAGACAAATGGTCCGCCGGCGGTGATGCTGGTGGACGCGCAAGGCTTCCAGCCGCAATGGGACGGCGGCACGGCCACGCTCCAAACGCCGATTAGCCAACGAGTGAATGGTTACGACCGCGTTGGTGCATTGACCGACGGCGCGTCGTTGATCGTGGTGCAACTTGAATCCAATGCGTGCTCGTATGCCGGCTATGCCGGCTGGACAATGACGGTGTCGGATCCGAATGATCCCGGTTTGGGAGCGGCGCAGGTGGGCAGTTTGTGGCGTGGGGATGCGGGACATCTGCCGCCCTTGCCGGCAAGCGTGACGGAGCCCGGCAATACATCGGTAACACTGCAAGACGGCGATGTGGCCATCTTTTATCGTCCGCCGCCGGGTTGGGCGTTCGGGAAAAGCTCGAAAGACCACACCATCCAACTCGAACTGCGCAATCCGAGCAACGACGTCGTCACCACCCATACCCTCAAACTCCACAAACCCCCGCTGGTGTTGGTGCATGGGTGGAAAGGTGACCCCAAAAACTGGGATAGATTCTCATCCTTACTGACAGACAACAACATTGTAGCGGAAACGATTCGAGCAGACTATAAACTGAGAAGCACCACGGGGCTGGACACCATTTTTGACGCTGTACCAGACGCTATCGAAGAGGTGATCTCCAGCAATCGGACTGAAAACATCGCTGCGACTCGCGTTGATGTCATTGCGCACAGCCTAGGTGGAGTCGCAGTGCGGTGGTACATGACACCGAGCAGCCAGTTGCCCAATAATGTGAACCGTGCACAGGGCGCGGATCCCGCGCCTCTTTTCAAGACGACGAAGATCATAGGAACGCGTAGTGCCGACTTGGAGTTCATCAGGGCCGACAATTTCGGCATAGGAGACATACGCAGGTTCATCACGCTCGGCACACCGCATACGGGAACATCCGCAGCACAAAAAGCAATTCGGATATTAAACCAGTGGGTAGCCGGTAAGGCGGAACGGAATCGGCAAATTCTTAACGATTGGATGTCCATCGAAAAAGATTTGAGCACTCCCGGAAATGAATTTCGTGCAATAGGACTAAGCGAGCCCGGTCTTCCTCCCTCTGAGGCGGGTATGGTGGTGATTGATGCAGCCGCCTATGGCACGCACCCAGTTACTGGCGTATGCGGTTCATGTCCATCAAACTCTTTGGCGTTGTCTAGCCTTGCTCCAATACCGGTAAAATATCTTCCAGTAGAAGGGACAGCATACGATCACTGGTTTGATGACTGGCTTCTCGCACTGGGTTGGAACGGCTTTGTTTGGGTCGGTCAACGTAGCTTTCTTCACGGAGTGCCGCCTAGTGACATACGCGCAGGAGTGAGTGATGCATTCATTCCAGCTCTGAGTGCCCGGAACCGAACGGCGCGTCGGGATACCTATAACGTTATCGGTGCCCACCACGGACAACTGACGTATGCGCCAGACTTGGGGCAGATTTTGGAAAACGCATTAGGACCGGACGATTCAATCTTTCTTGGCCCATGAGAAAACAAACAGTCACAATGTTAAGACAAGCGGTCGCATTGACCAGTCTGACGTGGCTGTTGTTGGTACCCACAGGGTGCATTGATTTTTATGGATCACGCGAGTGGGAAGCGAGAGCGGCGGCACAGCAGCCATACTATGGTACCGGTGTTGTAACAAACGTCCGTATTCACCCCAAAGGGTATAGAATTGCAGCGATCAACTTCGGTTCTTTTTCACCGCCACCTTCCTCCGCGAAGCTGCTTATCATGCGAACCAATTCCATTGTTGGGAAGGTGCAGACGGGTTGGGGATACAATGAGGCACTGATTCTCGAAGGCCGTCCGAAAATTGGAGATTTGGCCGTCGGGTGGCAACGCGAGGCGGATCTTACTCCGCCACAATCTCGGATGAGACAGCGGTGGGAGAAACTACCATGAAAACAAGATGCAACCTGATTGCGGCGCTTTGCTTATTCTTTAGTGCGTCACTTGACGCCGTGGCCCAAACGTATCGTGTATCCGGTCGCGTCATTGACGGAGCAACTTCTGCCGGCATGACGAACATCGAGGTTCAACTTTATTACGTCCCACTGAACTCGACGACCAATGACCTAACCTCGTTCGCCAGCACGAATACCGACACAAGCGGAAATTATACCTTTATGTTGCCGGGCGAGTCAGAGGGTGAAGCACGAATTCTGGAGTTGCCGGCCAGCTATGTTTCGCCGATGAAAGAGACTTTCAGGTTAAGCGTCTTGAACCCGACCAACGAAGTGATCTTTCGCGCCGGGCCAGCGGCGGCGTTATCGGTGACGATCACGATTACCAACGGCACGACCGACCTGACCAAGTTCACAGTCGAAGTCAACGCGACGGAAGTGGATGCGGCGACGAATGGCACGTTCTTCATTCCCGAACTGCCGGCGTATCAGCAGACGATGCGGCTGATCTATCAGGACGGGTTCTATTTCGACGAGCGCGTTGTGCCGTTGCCGTCGTTGACTGGCGGCGTGACAAACAACGTTTCGATTTTGTGGCACAAGCCGATGAACAGCCTCAGCGCCTCCGGTATCTTGCGGGAGACGAGCGGGAATGTGTTGGCCGACGCCCGCATCCGGTTCCTTGGCGCAACGACCGGCGTGTTCGTCGGCATGAAGACCGATACGAACGGGAACTACGCGATCTATGACTTGCCCAACGACTGTTACACCGTCCGGGCGTTTGTCGGTCGGTGGGGCATCGAGCAACGGCTGTTGATTGCGCCGGAGGGCATCCTGTGCCTCGGCGGCGATTCGGTCGGAGACGGGATTCCCGATGCGTGGCGGAAGCAGTTCTTTGGCGGTACCGGCACGACGACTAACGGCCAGTCGTGCGCCTCTTGCGATCCGGACGGGGATGGCGTCACGAATTTGCAGGAATACCAGCGCGGCACTGATCCAACCAACGCGCAAAGCAAGAACGTCACGCTGTATGCGAACTCCGTGACCGGCAGCAACAGTTACGACGGCCTTGCACCAACGGTTATCGGCGGCCACGGGCCGAAGCGGGACATTCAAGCGGCCATT
>CALBCO010000190.1 GCA_937927265.1 uncultured Verrucomicrobiae bacterium
CGCATTGGCGGCCGCCAATACGGCAAAAGCACGCAGATTTACAAGTTCGAAAAAATCAAACGCGCCAAACGCGCCGCTTCCGCCGCCCATCCGCACGTCGAATTGCTGGACCTCGGCGTGGGCGAACCCGACGAAATGGCATTCCCACTGAGCGTCCGCGCCTTGCAAGAGGAAGCCGCGAAACCCGAAAACCGCGGCTACGCCGACAACGGCGGCCCGGAATATCGGCGCGCCGCCGCGCAGTGGATGAGCCAAGTCTTCGGCGTCACCGACTTGGACCCTGACCAGGAAATCCTCCACAGCATGGGCAGCAAGGCCGCCTTGGCGATCTTGCCGGCGGTGTTGATCAATCCCGGCGATGTCACCATCATGACCGTGCCCGGTTATCCTGTGTTCGGCACACACGCCCGATGGTACGGCGGCGAAGTCTTCAACCTGCCGCTGACCGAGGAACGCCAATTCCTGCCGGACCTCGACGCAATCCCCCATGAAGTCCTGTCACGCGCCAAGGTGCTGGTGTTGAATTACCCGAACAACCCGACCGGCGCCAGCGCCACCGCCGAGTTCTTTGCGGAGGCCGTGGCGTTCGCCAAGAAACATCGGCTGGTCATTATCTCCGATGCCGCCTATGCCGCGTTGGTGTTCGACGGCAAACCGCTCTCGATTCTCAGCATCCCAGGCGCCAAGGACGTGGCGGTGGAACTGCATTCGATGAGCAAGGCGTTCAACATGACCGGCTGGCGGCTCGGCTTTGTCGCCGGCAACAAGCTGCTGGTCCGCGCGTACGGCGATTGCAAAGACAATACCGACAGCGGCCAGTTCCTTGCCATTCAGAAAGCCTGCGCCGCCACGTTGGAGCATCCGGAGATTACCCAAAAAATTGCCGCGAAATACTCGCGCCGCATGGACTTGCTCGTCGCCTGTCTGCGCAAGTTCGGCTTCAATGCCCGTAAACCCCGTGGCTCGTTCTTTCTCTATGTTCACGCCCCGCGCGCCGTGGTGGATGCGGCCGGCCACCGCACTGAATTCAAGACCGCCGAAGACGTTTCCCAATGGCTGATCACCGAAAAACTCATCTCGACGGTGCCATGGGACGAGGCCGGGCCGTATCTGCGCTTCTCGGTGACGTTCCTCGCCAAAGGCGAAGCGGACGAACGCCGGGTCGTGGGCGAGATCGAAAAACGATTCACGAGTCTTAAGTTTGAGTTTTGATGGCGGACGAGGAGATCAACCGTCTGGTGAGCGAGTTTCATTGCCGCGCGGAAGAATTCGACCGGCAACGCCGGGCGGACTTTCAAGACTTGCGGGCGGATGCACTGACCGGATTCATTCGTGAACACATCCTACTCGGCAACAAATCACAGCTCGAGCGGGTGCTGCGGGCGATGTTGACCGAGGCCGAACATTACCGGCTCGGCACCGACCCGGAATTCAGCGCGGCCTGGCGGGTGTTTGTGGATGTCTGGTGGCTGCGCAAACAATTGCGGCGAGCCGGTCTGATGGCCGGCGCGGTGCTGATCCTGCTCGCGTTGCTGGCTCTGCTGTTCTGGGCAGTCCCGCAAGTACTCGGCCCGGAAAACCGGTAAACCAGTGGCGACGGCCGTCTCCACCGCGTGGTCGTGATCAGAACACAGTCTCCGCGGAACCGGGAAACGTTCCGGCCTGCACATCGCGCTTGTAGGCCGCAAACGCGCGACGCATTTCCGCGGCCAAATTGGCATACTGGCGGGCGTGCTTCGGCACCCGCACAGCCCAGCCCAACAAATCATGCACCACCAAAACTTGTCCGTCACAATCCGGTCCCGCGCCGATGCCGATGGTCGGGATCGGCACCGCCGCCGTCACCTGCCGGGCCACATTGGCAACCACACATTCCAGCACCACAGCAAACGCACCGGCGTCGGCCACGGCCCGCGCGTCCGCCACCAACTGCGTCGCGCCGGCCGGGTCGCGTCCCTGCACGCGGTATTTTGCGGCCGATTGCGGCAACAATCCGACATGCCCCAACACCGGTATGCCGGCTGCCACCACGGCGCGGATTTGCGGCACGACTGCGCCTTCCAACTTCACCGCATCTGCACCCGCGTCCACCAATCGCCGAGCGTTGACCACTGCCTGTTCGGGCGTCTCGTAAGTCCGATATGGCATGTCGCCGACGATCAGCCCGCGTGGTTGGGCCCGCGCCACCGCCCGCACGTGATGCAGCATATCGTCCATGGTGACCGGCAACGTATTTTCGTATCCGAACACAACCATGCCCAACGAGTCGCCCACGAGGATCATGGGGATGCCGGCTTCGTCGAGCAATTGGGTCGTAAAGAAATCGTAGCTCGTCAGCACGGCGATCTTCTCGCCGCGCTGCTTCATCGCCTGCAACTCACTCGTTGTTATCTTGGTCTGATTCACAGCCACACTGAGATCCTTACCAGTCGTGCTGCACGAACTTCACCTCGGTTCCTGGCGACTCCCGCAACAGTTGCCGGACGGTCTTGCCGGTGCCCTTGATAATGCGGTCGGGGCAGATTGTCGAGAGCGGCACCAACACAAACCGCCGTACGCCGATACGCGGATGCGGGATCACCAAATCTTTTTCGAACACTTCCAGTTCGCCAAAATAAAGAATGTCGAGGTCAATCGGGCGCGGCGCATTCGGTCCTGCCGACCGGTCCCGCCCGTGTGCCTTTTCGTAGGCGAGCAGTTTTTTCAGCAACGTGCGCGGCGAGCCGCTGAACTCGATTTCGAGCACCGCGTTGAGGAATTTCTCCGCGCCGACTGGACAATCCACCGGGGCGGTTTCATAGAGCGGGGAGGCTTGATGCCATTGTTCGGGAGAGAGACTCAGCAGGTAGCGCTTCGCGTGCTGCAAGTGGAGCAGCCGGTTGCCCACATTCGAGCCAAGACCAATCCCGACTTTCACTTCAATCCGAGCACGTCCTGCATGGTGTACAGGCCGGGCTTCTGGTTCACGACCCATTTCGCCGCCCGCAATGCCCCGCGGGCGAACGTCTCGCGGCTGCTGGCCCGGTGGGTCAATTCCAGCCGTTCGCCGGCGGTGCCGAATGTAACGGTGTGATCGCCCACCACGTCGCCAATCCGCAGTGCGTGGGCCGGCACATCCCGGCCGCGCCCCTGACGAATGATTTCCTGCAACGCCTTGGCGGTGCCGCTGGGCGCGTCTTTTTTGGCAGTATGATGGGTCTCGACAATCTCACATTCCCACCCTGGCACCAGCTTGGCTACTTGGGCGCAGAGCCAGAATAATGTGTTGACGCCCGTGCTGTAATTCGCTGTCCACACACAGGGAACGGGTTGCAACACTTCGCAGATGGTTTTCTTTTCCGCGTCCGTGTGTCCGGTGGTACCGATCACGAGCGGTTTACGGTGTTGGGCGGCGAGCTTGGCGACGGACAACGTCGCAGCCGGCAAGGCGAATTCGATGACGACGTCACCGGCGAGGATGGCAGCGCCGAGGTCATCGCCGAGGTCGGCCGCCCCCACGACCTGCAATTCGGGGTCGGCCTTTCCACAAGCCAAGAGCATTTGGCCCATGCGCCCCTTGTCGCCGATGATGGCGAGTTTTAACGGGTTCATTGCACCAATCCCAACGCAGCCAAAGTTTTTCGTAGCGCCACTTTGTTTGCCTCACTCAACGGCACCAGCGGCAGCCGGTAGGCTTCTTCGATTTGCCCCATCATCGCCAATGCCGCTTTGACTGGCCCCGGATTCGTCTCAATAAACAGGTCTTTGAACAGCGGGTACAGCCGTGCGTGCATTGCTTTAGCTGCTACGAAATCGCCTTTCAGGGCCGCCTGCACCAATGCGGTGACTTCACGGGGCATGACGTTCGACGCCACGCTGATCACGCCCTGCGCGCCCACGGCCATCATCGGCAACGTCAACCCATCGTCGCCGGAGAGGATGGCAAAATCCTTGTCCACGAGTTGGCGGAGTTGGCTGACACGATCCACGTTGCCGGTGGCCTCTTTCAGGCCGACCACCCGTTGCGGCAAGTCACGGCGGAGTTTGGCAGTTGTTTCGTTGGCTACGTCCACCCCACAGCGGCCAGGAATGTTATAGATAACGATCGGCAAACCGCCGTCCTCCGCAATCCGGCGAAAATGCGCATACAATCCAGCCTGGGTCGGTTTATTGTAGTAGGGCGAGACCTGCAACGAGGCATCCGCCCCGGCCGCCGCCGCATGGCGCGTCATCTCAATCGCCTCGTCGGTTGAGTTCGACCCTGTGCCGGCAATGACTTGACAGCGCTTGGCGGCGAAGCGCACCACCAATTCAACCACGTGATTGTGTTCCGCATGGCTCAGGGTGGGAGCCTCCCCAGTGGTGCCGCAGGGGACAAGCCCGGCGACCCCCGCTTTAATCTGCGCCTCGACGAGCGCTTGCAAACGAGGTTCATCCACCGCACCGCTTTTCGTAAACGGCGTGACCAACGCTGTGTAGCAACCGGTAAACATAGTGGCGGCGATCATAAGAATGGTCAGCCAATTTGCAAGCCCGCATCACAGCGCAATTGCTCGTATCGGCGCTGCAACGCCCGATCACTCCGACAGGTCAGTACGGACCGGATCAGCATCCGGTTTACGTCGCGTTGCGGCACCATGATCCGCACGGTCGGGTCGAGGGGATTGCCGCGCCGCAACAAGGCCACTGTCCCCAGCCCGATCCAGATCGGCCACGTGCAAGCCAGCCGCAACCGCCAGAGTTTGCTCGGTATCGCCATCGTGTATTGCCAACCGGCATCGAGATGCTCCACCGTCGCGTCCAGCCAGCGCTGGTACAGCGGCCGCACGGATTCAAAGTTGCGCGGGTCAAGCAGCCGATGTGGATCGGTGACCGGCAAGTAGCACCGACCGATCCGTAAATCTTTGGGGATGTCGCGGAGAATGTTTACCAATTGCAGACCTTTGCCGAAGCGGATGCCGGCGGTTTCATCGAGGGTGATGCCCAGATGCGCAGCGCACAACTTCGTCCAGAATTCCCCGACGCACCCCGCCACCAAATACGTGTAACGGTCGAGATCGGCATCTTCTTTCAATGCCGTCAGCGAACCTTCCGGGAACGTCTCGAAATCAAAAATCTGGCCGCTGATGATGGTTTGCAGCAATTGCTGAATCAGCCGCCGGTCCACTGCATCGAACGTATCAAGCATGTCGAGGCACTCCCCCAACCGTTCCAACAATGTCCGCTCCGCCGGCAATGCCTGGTTCGCCGCGAGCGTCCCGATCTCCGGCACGCGCGTCAAACTCTGCAACTCCCGCAGCAACACGATCCGTTTTGCTCGCGGCACCGCGTCCGTGTCGGCAATCGTATCGGTGGCGCGCGCCAACAGATATGCCAGTGAGATTTGCGGCCGGACCTCCTTCGGCAGTACCCGCAGGGTCAGATAAAAAGAGCGCGAGACCTGTTTGAGCAACGGACCGGTAAGTTCGGCGCGGGGCTGATCCATGGCGAATTCGGCGGCAGTCTAAGGCAACCGGTTGTGTTTGGCAAAGCTTCGTGTATGTTGGCCAGTGCTTAACCTGTACTGGCAAGTCATCGGCTTCACGGGCGGCGTCATTTATTGCAGCTTTTTCGAGTGGATGCTGCATCGGCATGTGATGCACCGGCCTTGGAAGTTCTTTCGGTATCCCTTCCAAGCGCATGCGGTTGTCCACCATCAGACATTCCGGGCCGATGCCAGTTATCATCTCCAGAACGAGACGGATAAACGCACGGTCCCGATGGCATGGTGGAATGCGCCTGCGCTGTGGTTGTTGCACGTCGGCCCCGTGTTCGGGCTGCAATGGTTGATTGGCCAACCGATTGCGTGGGGCGTGCTCGCAGCGATGGTCGGGTACTATGCCGCGTATGAGTACCTGCATTGGTGCATGCACGTGCCCCGCCACCGCCTCGTCGAACGCTCCGGCATTTTTTCCCGGCTCAACGGCCACCACCTGTTACACCACCGCTACATGACCAGAAACCTGAACGTCGTCCTCCCGTTGTTTGATCTCTTGTTCGGCACATTGCTCGTGCGCGCACCGGTCAAGTTTGCCCAAGTGACCGGCCCGGCCGTACCCAACGTTCAACCCGTCAAACGGGCAGCTTAACGACGCTCGTACGTCCCGATCAACTCGGCCTGCGCAAGGATGTGGCCTTGCATGGCCGCCTCCAACTGCGGCTTGGTGGACTTCGCGGGCAACTCCAACATTGTGTCCAGCGCGTAGAGCCGGAAGTGGTAATGATGGACGCCGTGGCCGGGCGGCGGCATTGGGCCATTGTAACCGAGCCGCGGCCAAGTGTTCAGCCCCTGCCGCGCGCCGCCGAGCACCATTTCCTTCTTCTCGACGTTCTCGGGCAAACCAGTCGCCGTAGGCGGGATGTTCCAGATCACCCAATGAACCCACACCTTTCCGGCCACGCTTAGCGCGTCGGGATCGTCGCAGATCAACGCAAACGATTTTGTCCCCGCCGGCGCGCCCTCCCATTGCAGTGCGGGCGAGATGTCCACCCCTTCGCCGGTAAACTGTTTCGGAATCCGCTGGTTGTGCTGGAACGACGGACTACTAAGTTTCATCGTGACCTCCCCTGATGCAATGTTGGCCGTAAGAACCGACAATGCCAAAACTTTGATTGTCAGCGCTTTCATACCTGCCAAATTGTACCGCCCGGCTTGTCCCGACGCAACGTGCAAAACCGCAACACCCCCTTGATCGTTAGCCTCAGTTTCGCATAGAGCTGCGTTGGGTGCTGTATGT
>CALBCO010000191.1 GCA_937927265.1 uncultured Verrucomicrobiae bacterium
TGGGAAACGTTTCGCTCCAAACTCCTGCCCGGCCAAAAAGAGACCTGGACCGCCGTGATCACAAAAGACGATGGTAGGGCGCGACCGCCGGGCGCGCCGAAGCCGACGGATAGCGGACAGCCCAGCGGTCTGTCCCTACCACCAGAGCGGGCAGTCGCGGAAATGGTCGCCACGCTCTACGATGCGTCACTGGATCAATACTTGCCGCACAACTGGCCGGCCTCTTTCCCGGTGTTTCGGCGAGAATACAATCGGGTTCAGACAGAATTCCAAAACGCGAAACTCGATTTTCAACATCTCCACGGCTGGTGGCAAACGCCGTCGCGCGGCGTGAATTGGACTTACCGGTCGTTCCCGCCCGACATCATCGCCGACGTGTGGGGCTACGGATATTTGCCCGGCGGTATCCGGCGCATGAAGGCTGGCGTGATGGGGAATGAAATCGCTGCCGCGCCTGCGCCGGCGCTCGCGATGGCTGATGCAATGTCCGGAGGCGAGCAAGAAGCCAAGACCGCGTCGGAATCGGCTCCGCAACCCGATCTCAGCAAAGTCACGGCACGCAAAAACCTCAACGAGACGGCGTTCTTTTTCCCGCACCTGCTCGCGGACGACGATGGCGTCGTGAAAATGGTCTTCACCATGCCGGAGGCGTTGACCGAATGGAAATTCCTCGGCTTCGCCCACGACAAACAACTCCGTGCCGGGTTCCTTACCGGCAAGACGGTGACGGCGAAAGACTTGATGGTCGAGCCGAACCCGCCGCGCTTTGTGCGCGAAGGCGACACCATCGAGTTCACCGTCAAAGTCAGCAACCAGACCGACCAACCGCAGACCGGCAAGGTCAAACTCTCGTTCGCCGACGCGGCGACATTGAAGCCGGTTGACGATGCGCTCGGCAACCGCATCACGGAACAAAGTTTCGATGTGCCCGCCAAACAATCGCGCAGTTACTCATGGCGCATCGCCGTGCCCGATGGCATGGGCTTTCTCACCTACAAAGCCGTCGGCGCAACCGCTGCGGCCAGCGACGGCGAAGAGGGCTACCTGCCGGTGTTGAGCCGGCGGATTCTGGTGACCGAATCGTTGCCGTTGCCGATCCGCAACAAGACGACCAGGCAATTCGAGTTCAAGAAGCTGCTGGAGTCCGGCCAGTCCGACACGCTTCGCCACCAGTCGTTGACGGTGCAAATGGTCTCGCAGCCGGCATGGTACGCCGTGATGGCATTGCCGTATTTGATGGAATATCCGTATGAGTGCAGCGAGCAAATCTTCAACCGGCTTTACGCCAACGCGCTCGCCCGACACATCGCCAACGCCGACCCGAAGATTCGCCGGATCTTCGATTTGTGGAAAACGGATGGTAGGGCGCGACCGCCGGGCGCGCCGCCTGCATCCGGCAACGGACAGCCCGGCGGTCTGTCCCTACCACAGGTTCCACTCGACAGCCCATTGGAAAAGAATCAAGACCTGAAGTCGGTGATGCTCGAAGAAACGCCGTGGCTCCGGCAGGCAATGGCGGAAAGCCAGGCTCGCAAGAACGTCGGCATTCTCTTCGACGCCAACCGGCTTGATGAAGAATCCGCGCGCACGCTTCGCAAGCTCTCCGAGATGCAGTTGAGCGAAGGCTTGTGGCCGTGGTTCCCCGGTGGTCGCCCCAACGAATACATCAGCCTCTACATCACCACCGGCTTCGGACGTCTCCGCCACCTCGGCGCGAACGTGGACATCGCGCCGGCGGTCAAATCGCTCAACGCGCTCGATGCGTGGATGGACAACCATTACCGGCGCATCATCCACAAAGAAGAATACGTGCCGAGTTACACGGACGCACTCTATCTTTACGGTCGCAGCTTCTTCCTCAAAGACCAGCCCATCGCCGGACAGCACCGGGAAACCGTGGACTTCTTCCTGCGCCAATCGAGGAAATTCTGGCTGAAGGTAAACTGCCGGCAGAGCCAGGCGCATTTGGCCATCGCGTTGCAACGGTTTGGCAATAACGAGACGCCGCAGGACATTGTGAAGTCCATCCGGGAACGCAGTGTCAGCAACGAAGAACTCGGCATGTTCTGGCGCGATCTCGAACTGAGTTGGTGGTGGTATCGCGCGCCGATTGAGACGCAAGCGATGATGATCGAGATGTTCGCCGAGGTCGCCAACGACGCGCAAGCCGTGGACGATTGCCAGGTCTGGCTGTTGAAACAGAAACAGACACAGGACTGGAAGACCACGAAAGCCACCGCCGACGCCATCTATGCGCTGTTGTTGCGCGGCGCCAACAAACTCGCCAGCGACGCCCTCGTCGAGGTCGCGCTTGCCGGCAAGTGGATCAAACCAGAAAAAGTCGAAGCCGGCACCGGTTTCTACGAACAGAAGTTTGTCCGCAACGAGATCAAGCCCGCGATGGGCGAGATCACGGTAAAGAAGGTGGATGAAGGCGTCAGTTGGGGCAGTGTCCACTGGCAGTACTTGGAGGACATGACGAAAGTCACACCGCACGAAGCCACGCCGTTGAAGTTGAAGAAAACACTGTGGATCAAAGACACGACCAAGAAAGGCCAGGTCCTGAAGCCGGTGACCGGCCCGTTATCGGTCGGCGATGAGTTGGTGGTGCGCATCGAGTTGCGGACTGACCGCGACATGGAATACGTCCACCTGAAAGACCAGCGCGGCAGCGGCACCGAGCCGGTGAATGTGTTGAGCCAATACAAATATCAGGACGGCCTCGCCTACTACGAGAGCACGCGCGACACCGCGAGCCACTTCTTCATAGACTACCTGCCAAAGGGCGTCTATGTGTTCGAGTACTCCACGCGCGTGCAACTGAAGGGCAACTACCAGTCAGGCATCGCTGAGATTCAGTGCATGTACGCGCCCGAGTTCAACTCGCACTCGGAGAGCTTTCCTCTCGAAGTCCAATAATCAGAACAACTCGTCGGATTTGATTTTGGCGATGCCGAGCTTTTTGTAGGTCAATTCGGTGGGGACGCGGCCTTGGGGGGTGCGTTTGAGGTAGCCTTCCTGAATCAGGAACGGCTCATAGACTTCTTCAATGGTGTCCGGCTCTTCCCCGACCGCCACGGCCAACGAATTCACGCCGACCGGTTTGCCGCCGAACTTATGGACAAGCGTTTCGAGGATGCGCTTGTCCATCTCATCGAGACCGTGCTCGTCAATGTCCAGCATCGTCAGCGCCTTGTCGGCAATCTCAACCGTGATGCAGGATGACTTCGCCTTCACCTGCGCGTAATCCCGGCAACGCTTCAGCAGATTGTTGGCAATGCGGGGCGTGCCCCGGCTCCGCCGGGCAATCTCCATCGCGCCACCATCATCCACGCCGACATTCAGCAACCGGGCCGACCGCGCGACGATCCGCGCCAGTTCGTCGGCTGGGTAGTAATCAAGCCGCTCGGTCATCGGAAATCGAGAGCGCATCGGGGCCGTCAACAGGCCGCTCCGCGTGGTCGCGCCGATCAACGTGAAGCGCGGCAGTTGGAGCCGGACGCTTCGGGCGTTTGGCCCCTGGTCAATGACGATGTCCAGCCGGTAATCCTCCATTGCCGGATAGAGATACTCCTCGACAGTTTTCTGAAGCCGGTGAATCTCGTCAATGAACAGAATGTCACCGGTTTCAAGCTTCGTGAGCAACCCGGCCAGGTCACCAGCTTTCTCGATGACCGGCCCGCTGGAGGTGACGATGTTCACGCCCATCGCCTTGGCGAGAATGTAGGCGAGCGTGGTTTTCCCGAGACCTGGCGGCCCGCTCAGCAACAAATGGTCAAGTGCTTCGCCACGTTGCCGGGCAGCTTCGACGGCAAGTTCGAGCCGTTCCTTAACCTTCGGCTGGCCGGCAAACTCTGTGAACACCGGCGGTCGCAACGACACGTCAAGCGACTTGTCGTGAATCGTCTCGGTCACAAACCGGTGGTCAGCCATGCCGGAAGGATGGCGAATTGTGCGTCGGTTGTAAAATCAAAAGAGACTCGCGCCGCGTCTCAACTGCCGCGCTTCTCCAGTTGTTGCCGGATGCGACTCAATTCCTCGGCAATTTTGCCGATGTCCAGTCGCGTGCGCTGATATTCATCGAAACAGCGCAACCCGAAGCGGCGCAACCGGATCAAACCGCTAATCAACAGGATCGGCAACGCGACAATCGGTACTAAGTACAATAACAACAACCATCCGCCCATCATGTTTCATCTTCCTTTCGTTTTACTGGGTTGACCTTCTTGGCGGCCAGCCAACGATCCACATCATCGCGGTCGAACTTGATATTCTTGGAACTCAATCGGATGTAGGGCGGGCAGTCACCACTGGCGATGTATTTATAGATGGTGCGCTTTGAATCGCCCAAATACACCGCCAAATCTTCAATGGACATCAGTTGCATATCGTCACATTATGTCTCGTATTGATTTAATGTGACACAAAATGACACCATATACACAACATGTCAATCCTGAAAAAAAAGGTTGCGATAGTGACCAATCCCGTCTCTTCCTTGATTTTCCGACACCTGAGCTGGCGGGCGCGGACTGAAATCACCTTGGGCAGACAGAGTATCGGGCATCTCCGCACAATCTCGCGATGTGCAAAATGGAGAGAATACACGGCCAGTAGATGACGCTCTTCCGCCAACGCTGCGGCAATGGCGGACAAGCCGAGCGCGGCCACCGCCTTCACACTTCAGCGCGGGTCGGCCGCGGTGGCGACTGCTCGACTGGTTCAGGGGGCGGGAAACGGCAGCCAAGCCGCCAGTCGTGAATGTGGCGGTTCATCAAGAACGCAACGCGAGTCGCAAATAGACGTACAGCAGCGGCGCCGTGAACAGCAGACTGTCAATCAAGTCCAGCGCCCCACCGTGACCGGGCAGGACCGTGCTGGAATCTTTCACGCCGGCTTCGCGTTTGATGAGCGACTCGGCCAGGTCGCCCACCACCGCCGCCGTGCCCAACAACAAGCCCAGCGCCACGGCGTGCAATTCATTGAATCCGTATTTGCCCAACACATCCCGCAACAGCCATAGACACACGAGGCTGCTCCCCACGCCAAACACCACGCCGCCCATCGTGCCTTCCCACGTTTTCTTCGGGCTGATCCGCGGGATCAGTTTGTGCCGGCCCAGCGTCGAGCCAACTAGGTACGCGCCGATGTCCGTGAACTTCGTCACCGCCACCAGCAACATCACAAAATACCGGCCATCTCCGCTCGGCGCGTACAGAAAGTTGACCCGCGTCACGAAGTTCCCGAGCCAAGCCACGTACATCAGCCCAAACAACGTCACCGCCATCGTCTCGATTCCCTGCGGATTGTCCTTCTGTGGGAACTGACGGACAAACACGCCGAGGGTGAACACCAAGAGAATGAAAATATCAAAATCATACGACAACTGGAGACGGTCACTCTGGCGGAACACAAACCAACTGCCTGACACCAACGCCACCGTGCCGATCACGCCCCAGACCTTGTAGGCCCGCAATCCTTTCGCCTCGCAAATCCGGTAGAACTCCCACACCGCCCACGCGCCGACGAGGTTCATGAACACGTACAACCCCGTGGGCGGCAACCAGAAGATTACCGCCAACAGCACGCCCCACAGGACGAGAGAGTTGACCAGCCGCCACGCGAACTCGCGTCGTGGCGAACTGACCGGGGTGGCCGCCGGGGGGATGGGGGTGGTCATACGGAATCGGAGGAAGCGACTTTGCCGAACCGGCGGTGCCGTTTGCTGTAGTCATCCAGCGCGTTGAGGAAAGCCGCCTTGCGGAAATCGGGCCAAAGTGTTTCCGTCACGTAAATCTCCGCGTACGAAATCTGCCAGAGCAGAAAATTGCTCACCCGCAGCTCGCCGCTCGTGCGAATCAGCAAATCGGGATCCGGCATGCCTGCAGTGTAAAGATACCGTCCGAACGATTCCTCGGTGATGTCGGCAATCTCGATCGCGCCTGTTTTCACGTCACGGGCAATCGCCCGCACTGCATCCACGATCTCCGCCCGCCCGCTGTAACTGAGCGCCAAAACCAACGTCAGTCCGGTATTGTCTTTCAGCGCCGCAATACCTTTTTCCAACTGCCGTTGTGCCGACGATGGCAATTCGTGCAATCGGCCAATGGCCGCCAGTCGGACGTTGTTTTTCGCCAGCTCCGGTATCTCCTGCTGGAGATAAAACTCCAACAAATGCATCAACGCCCGCACTTCGAGCTTGGGCCGCTGCCAATTTTCAGTGGAGAACGCATACAAGGTCAAATACTTGAGGCCCATCTCGCCAGCCACGCGCACGATCTCGCGCACACTCTCCGCGCCGGCTCGGTGACCTTCGATGCGCGGCAACCCACGTCGTTTGGCCCAGCGACCGTTGCCGTCCATGATGACGGCGACATGTTGTGGCAGATTCTTCACAGAAACATGGTTTCTTCGCGCCGCGCACCAACACTGACGATGCTCAATTTGCTGCCGCTGAGTTGTGCCAGTTTCTGCAGATACGTCCGCGCCTTCTTCGGCAACTGGTCAAACTCCCGCGCATCCTTGGTACTCGTCATCCAGCCATCGAACTCTTGGTACACGGGCACGCACCGATTCAACAACTCCACATCGGCCGGCATGGAATCAGTTACTTTTCCATTGAGTTTATAGGCTACGCAAACCTTGATCTTCGGCAACGCATCGAGCACGTCCATCTTCGTTACCGCCAACTCGTCTATCCCGTTGACCATCACGGCGTAGCGGGTCGCCACCGCGTCGAACCACCCGCACCGGCGTGGCCGGCCCGTCGTCGCACCAAACTCCCGCCCCGTCTCGCGTAATTGCGTCCCCTGGTCATTGTGCAACTCCGTTGGAAACGGTCCTTCGCCTACCCGCGTTGTGTACGCCTTCATCACGCCCACCACCCGGTTGATCCGGTGCGGTGGGATACCGGTGCCAGTGCAGGCGCCACCTGCAGTCGTGTTCGAACTGGTCACAAATGGGTACGTTCCAAAATCAATGTCAAGATGCGCCCCTTGTGCGCCTTCGAGAAGGATTTCCTTGCCGTCGCGTTCGAAGCGGTTGAGCAACTTGATCGTGTCGGCGACGTACCGCTTCAACTTCCTAGCCACCTCGAGATATTGCTCGTTGATGTTTTGGAAACTCAGCAGTTTCAGACCAAACGTCCGCGCAATTTCATTTGTCTCGCGCACCTTGAACCGCAGCTTTTCGGCAAATTGCGCCGGTGACATCAAATCCACCACACGAATTCCTGTCCGTCCCACCTTGTCGGCGTATGCCGGCCCGATACCGCGCCCTGTCGTGCCGATTTTGCCTTTGCCCTTTTGTTTTTCCCGCAACGCATCGAGCAAGCGGTGATACGGCAAAACCAAGTGCGCCCGGTCGCTGACCAGCAGGTTGCCATTGACGGTGATGCCGCGTTTCTGAAGATGATCAATCTCCTCAAGCAACGCCAACGGGTCCACCACCACGCCATTGCCAATGATGTTGAGCTTGCCGGGATAAAGAATGCCCGACGGCACCAGATGCAGGACGTATTTTTCCGGGCCGACCTCGACGGTGTGTCCGGCGTTGTTGCCGCCCTGATAGCGCACCACGACGTCCGACTGCTCCGTCAACACGTCAATGATTTTGCCTTTGCCTTCATCGCCCCACTGGGCGCCAACAAGAACCGTAGTAGCCATACGGTGGCCGACCATACCCAATCCCCAACACCAAACGCAACCGCAATCCACAACCGGCCACCGCTTCAGGAAATCGCTGCCGACAGAAGACTCTCGTGGTCCAAACAGGTTAGCTCAACGGCAAAGCTCAGCTCATCATGGCGATTTTGGCGAATTAGCCGTCCATCCTGCTCGTCGCTTTGACCGTGTCTCGCGAATCTCCCGAATGGCTTCTCGCCATACGTAAAACGCCCCGGCCCCGAGCAGAATTGCAAGCAAGATACTGATTATAAGCTTGATTATAAACCGGAGGGACCTCCGGTAACTCAAAAAAGTGACGAAGGACGATGAAAACGATTGAAGAAGAAACCGTGCCGCGACGATAATGTGCCATCTGAAAACCTACAAACCCTCCCAAGCTCCTGGTTTCTTCAATGTGGAACTGCGCCTCCAAT
>CALBCO010000192.1 GCA_937927265.1 uncultured Verrucomicrobiae bacterium
CAGCAGCGAGCCGGTCGGGTTGTGCGTTTCACACGGCACGCCGGCGGCGCGACAAGCTGCCGCCGCAGCGTCGAGGATGACCGTCGCCCGTGCTTGATGAACCTCGCGGACGCGCGGTAGCAACTCCGTATAGGGTTGTGCCCCCAGCGCCCCCATGAAGTCCGTAACCATTGGCCCTTCCAACAAGCGGATGTCGGTAATGTGGAGGGCCAATACCTCCGCCTGCAGTCGTTTGGCCAACGCAATCGCATATTGTGTTGCCGCCGCCGCGTTGGGAGATCCGTCCGCGCACAACAGGAGTTTTTTAAACATGTCCGGCTCCTTTCACCACAAGTTAACCATAGCCGCTGGGGTCCGCAACTCAGCCGATGTCGCCCCTGTCCATTTCTTGCAGTCGCTTGGCGCTGGCGGTCATCTTCTGCCCCAACTTGCGCCAGGCGCCGGATGCTTCCCGCGTCCAATTCTCCAGTTGATAGGCCACACCGCGCACTCCAGGAACGCTGTGCAGGTCTTCATCCAACTTGCGCAAGCCGGCTTCGTCACCCTCGCGTTCCGAGGGACCGCCCGTCAGCTTGTAGATGCGTCCCGACACGAAGATCACGCCGCGCGTTACTCGCACCCGCAACCGCGAGATGTCCAGCCAGTTGCGGACAATCAGCTTGCGGGCCATGGACGTCATTTTTACGTCGTCGGCCATGGCCGCCATGGTAGCGCGCCGCGCGCGCGCGACGCAAGCCACTATTCGAGGATGTAGCCTTCCTCACCGTGCTCGTTAACGTCGAGGCCTTGCTGCTCCACATCCGCTGTGGGGCGCAGGCCGATGACCGCTTTCACGGCATACGCAATCACCACCGTCGCCACCACCGCCAACACGACTGTCAGTGCCATCGCCGCCAGTTGGTGCAGCCAAAGCGTCCGCCCCACCACATCCTTGAGATTGGTCAGCAAGTTCGGATTGGCATTGGCAGTAGCCAGAAACCCGGTCAGCAACGCCCCCAAGGTGCCGCCCACAGCATGGACGCCAAACGTGTCGAGAGCATCATCGTAACCGAGTTTTGCTTTCAGTTTCACAACCGCAAGGAACGGGATCACCCCGGCCAATACCCCGATGATCACCGCCCCGGTCGGAGTCACGAAACCGCACGCGGGCGTGATCACGACCAAGCCAGCCACAACGCCCGAACAGAAACCGAGGATGCTGGCTTTGCCACGGGTGAGAAGTTCGTAAACCGCCAAGTCGCCGATGCGACCGCCGCCGCGAGCGTGGTGGTCAGAAAGGCGTTGCTAGCGATGCCATCGGCAGCCACCGCGCTGCCGGCATTGAACCCGTACCAACCAACCCACAACATCCCCGTGCCAACCATACACAACACCATGCTGTGCGGGGCCATGATCTCTTTGCCAAAACCGAGCCGCGGGCCGAGAATCATACACAAGATCAATGCCGACCAGCCGCTCGACATGTGCACCACAGTCCCCCCGGCAAAATCAATGGACTTGATCGTGGCGTCAGCGTTCCAGACACCGTTCATCAAGCCGTCCACACCCCACGTCATGTGGGCCAACGGGAAATACACCACCAACATCCACACCGCGACGAACACCATGATCGCCGCGAACTTCATCCGCTCGGCAATCGCCCCGACAATCAGTGCCGGGGTGATGATCGCGAACATCATCTGGTACATCGCAAACGTGCTGTGCGACACCCATGCGCCGTAATCGGTGTTCGGCGCGCTGTCCACACCGCGTAGAAACGCGAATTTCAACCCACCCACCCAAGGCGTACCGGGCGCGAACACGAAACTGTACCCCACCGCCCACCAGAGAATCGTCACCAACCCGGCAATGCCGAGACATTGCGCGAGTACCGACAGCACATTCTTCTGCCGAGCCAGCTCGCCATAGAACAGCGCCAGCCCCGGCAATGTTATGAACAACACCAAGGCCGCCGACGCCATCATCCACGCATTGTGACCGCGGCCCGGACCCGCCACCTTGGAGGCGTCCACAACACGGGCGCTGTTGTTCATGTAGGCCTCGAGGTCAGCGACACGTTGTTCGAGGGTTGGTTCAGCCGCCCAGCTTGTCGAGAGACAAGCCGCCAAGAGAAACAGAGTCAGTATTTGCATGGACCGGCCTGCCTGCACCGCCCGTGCCACTCCCGAACGCGCTTGGCGCAACAGGCGGCGCCGCAACCATTTCACAATTCTCCCAAAAAGAAGTGACCGCCTGAAGACGGTTACTTCTTGCACAGGCTGGTCAAAACCCGGCAGCGATTACACGGCGGTCTCGGCGCGTTCGCCGGTGCGGATCCGCACGGCTTCTTCCACGCGCGACACGAAGATCTTGCCGTCGCCAATCTTGCCGGTATGCGCCGCCGCGATGATCGCCTTCACGGCGTCTTCGGCCCGGCCATCGGCCAGGACCAGTTCCAGTTTGATCTTCGGCAGGAAATCCACCGTGTATTCGCTGCCCCGATAGATTTCCGTCTGCCCCTTTTGCCGGCCGAACCCTTTGACTTCGCTGACCGTCATCCCCTGAATGCCGATCTCGCCAAGCGCTTCCTTCACTTCTTCGAGTTTGAACGGCTTGATGATCGCTTCGATTTTTTTCATTTTAGTTCAGCCCTCCCTTGCCAGCATGAATACCGGCGGGTTGCGTGACCACGAAGTCCGGGTACGCTTCGTTGCCGTGTTCGCCAATATCAAGACCTTCGACTTCTTCTTCCGCCGACACCCGAATGCCCAGGACAGCCTTCAGTACGAGCCACACGATATAGGTACCGACAAACGTGAACGCGCCCACCGCCACGACGCCGATGAATTGATTCACCAGCAACGTCGCGCCACCGCCATTGAACAGCCCGTTCCCGGCCGTGCCGGGTTGCACACTGTCCTTGGCGAACAACCCGACCGCCAACGTGCCCCAAACGCCATTAACCAAGTGCACGCTCAGCGCGCCAACCGGATCGTCAATTTTCACTTTATCGAACCCGATGACCGCCAGTACCACGAACACACCAGCGATGCCGCCAATCACAATCGAAGCCGGCACGCTGACAAATGCGCACGGCGCCGTGATTGCCACCAACCCGGCCAGACAACCGTTGGCAATCATCGTCAGATCGGGTTTGCCGAGCATGAACCACGCGGTCGCCATCGCGGTGATCGCGCCAATGGCCGCAGCCATGTTCGTGGTCAAAAACACATGCGCCACGAGTTTGCCGTCGCCGAGACCCATCGTGCTGCCGGGGTTGAATCCGAACCAGCCAAGCCACAGAATGAACACGCCGAGAAACACGCTCGTGAGATTGTGGCCGGGAATTGGATGCACTTTGCCATCCTTCGTGAACTTGCCGAGCCGCGGGCCAAGCACCAACACGCCCGCCAACGCCGCCCAACCGCCCACCGAATGCACAACGGTCGAGCCGGCAAAGTCCCACATCCCTTTGGTCGCCAACCAGCCGCCGCCCCAGATCCAGTGTCCCGTGACCGGATAAAACACCGCCACGAGGATGAACGAAAACATCAGGAACGGCAGGAACTTGATGCGTTCCGCGACCGCGCCCGACACGATGGTCGCCGCCGTGCCGGCAAACACGAGTTGGAAGAAGAACTTCGCCCACAACGGCACCCCCGCCCAGGCAATCGCCTTGTACGCTCCTTCGTAGGCGTCCCCCGTGGCCGGGCTATTGTCCGCACCTGTCACTCCGAACAAACCGGACAAGCCGAGAAACCCGTTCCCGTTGCCGAACATCAACCCCCACCCCAGCACGTAAAACGACAGCGAGGCGATGGCGAACACAATGAAGTTTTTCGCCAGAATGTTCGCGGTGTTCTTTTGCCGGCACAACCCGCTCTCCACGCAGCCGAAGCCGGTATTCATAAAGAACACCAACACGCCCGCGAGCAACACCCACAACGTGTCCAGCCCCACTTTCAACGTCGCGTAATCGCCAACCACACTCTCCAACGTCGGCGGGTCCGCCGCCCACACGCTCCCGGCCAGGGTCAGTCCGCCGAGGATCGTCAGTAACAGTTTTCGTTTCATTGGATGATTCCTCCTGATGTTTGGTTAGAATGCGTACAGCGCGGCAACCGCAATCGTCAGCCGGTCATTGTCCCCGCCGAACAACGCCTCGTCGTTCGTATTGTCATACCGGACTTCCACCCGGGTCTCCAACCCCGGCACCCCCGGCTTGAAACCGACCGCCAGCGCACCGCTCAACATCTTCGTGTTGTCCTCGCCCGGCGTGACCGCAAAACCCAACCCCGGCAACCCGTCGCAGCCTTGCAAATACTCGCTGCGCATCGTGACCGACCACTTCTCATTGATGTCGTAGGTCAGCCAACTGCCTGCGGCAAACCAATCGCGACTGCCGCCCGCATCCGCCTCTTGCGTCCCCCAGTCCAATTGAACGGTTGTCGAGAATTTCTCGCCCAGTTTTTGCACGAGCAACAAGTCCAGACCACCCCGCAATTCACTCGCCTCGCCAGTCAATTCGGGACCGACAAATCCAACGAGGCTCACTGTTGTCGCCGAACACGGTGTCCACGTGAGTTTGCCGAGGAACGACACGCCCTCGCCCAAGTCCTCCGTTTGATCCCAGCCGTTATTGACCGACAACACGAGACTCCATTGGTCATTGAGGGCCGTTTCGGCCACCACTCCGAGGTGCGTAAACGCCTCGACCAAGGCAAACTGATAGCCATAGGTGATCATCCGATTCGCCCACGGTTCGACGACCTCGTTGCCCATGTAGGTAGCGAACTTGCCGGCCTTGAGCACCACGCCGTTGCCCACCGGCAGGTTCAACGCGGCATACGCTTCCCAGACCGCGCCGTTGTCGCCGAGCGCGAGGCCGTCCGCCAACCCAGGCACGTCTTCGCCGAACAACAGCGAAACCCGGTAGCCGCCGTCCCATTTCTCACCACTCGCCGTCACCGGGTTGGCGAGATAAAACTGAGCCAGATTCGCGCTGAACGCATTGTGCTTGTACGTCCCGATCCCCTGCGTCGGGATGCCCGTGCCCGACCGGCCCGGATCGCTCGTGTCAAACATATACGACGCCATCACCCCGCCGCCCATTTCAGTCTGACCGATGAACTCCAGCGTCTTGCCTGTCACTTCAGATTTCGTGACGGCCTTGCCCTCCAACTCCGCAATGCGCGCCTCCAATGCCTTCACCTTCTCTGCCAACGTCGCCTCATCAGCCCGCGCCACAGTGCTGCCCACCACGGCCACCATGACTGTTGTGCTCATTAACCGCTTTAAGCCATTCATCATTTTCATGTTCCCTCTAATGTGTTGGTTGTTCTTTCGTTGTTTCCCAGTGTCGCCTCCCACCCAATGCAGTGCTCATGCCACAACCCATCGCGCCATTGCGTCACAAGCACTTACGACAAATCAGGCCGATTTTGACTGCACGAGCTTGGGCAGACTGGATAAATCACAACACCGCCGGCACAACTCTGGCATGATTTGTGTCATTCAATTCGGCCTCAGTGACACCGGCCCAGCCACCGCCAAATTCGCGTCGGAAAACCCGTCATTGGACATTGCAACGAAGGGGGATCAACTCTCCACACCCGACAGTTTCACTGGTGGGCCAAGCCTCTTATCATTTCGCATGTCCTTGACTCGTGAGTTTTCAGATGCCGTCTCACGTCATGGCGCGCGACAACGAACTTCGCGTCTTGTTATGTGATGTTCTGTGACAACCAAGATCGCCACTGGGCAGGAACGAGACGACTTCGTCCACGGAGCGCGGAGATTCCCGCAGATGCGCCAGCAACAGAGCAAAATCTTCGCCGCGTTCCCACAGCCCGGTCAGCACGGGTCAAGCAAAAGTCAGTGTGGGTTTATTCGTAAGTGCCGCGTCTTATACACCAGGCCCGGCAAAGTGGCCAGCCGAACGAATCCGCGCCGGTCATTCCTGAATTTTTACGAGCGATTGTAGTCGCAAGCCTGCTCGCGGCTGGGGTTCGTGTGCAGTCCAGGAAACGCCGCGAGCAGGCTCGCGGCTACAATTCACCGTCCCCCACCACCCGGTAGCGGGATCGTAACGTTTTGGTTCATTGGGATTTCTTGCGTTCGAGCAGTTCTTGCTTCGATTTGGGTCCGGGGCCGGGGTCGCATCGACCGGTCAGCGAGATGGCCACGTCGTTCCGCTGCGGCGCGCCCGGCGTCAATGTACTGTTGGAAGAGTTTCGTCAGCCGGGTGACGACTTCCGGATGGCTGGCGGCAACGTCGGTGGTTTCGCGGAGGTCAGTGGCGAGGTTGTAGAGTTCCGTGGTCCCCTTGTAGTTGCGAAAGACGAGTTTCCGTGGGCCTGGCCGGATCGCGAGGTCGCCCCGGCCGGATTGGTGCACGGTCGCTTCCCGCACCGTGCACCGTCGCGGTGCGCAGCAAATCCGGCAGGACGCTGACGCTATCCTCGGCGGCGAGGTCCGGCAGTTTCACGCCGAGGACGTCAGCGCAAGTCGCCATCAAATCGTTGAGACAGATCGTGTCGTCGCAGACGCTGCCGAGTTTGACCCGGCCGGGCCAGTAGGCGCAGAACGGCACGCGGTGGCCGCTTTCCCAAATGCTCCCTTGGCAATCGCGCAATGGTGCATAGACGCGGGCTTGCGCGCCGTTGTCGCGGCTGACGAGCAGCAGCGTGTTGGATGCGAGTTGGCGGCGGTCGAGCGCGTCGAGAATCTGGCCGACCACCGCGTTGCCCTGCATGATCCAGTCGCCATACCCTTGTTGGCCGCTCTTGCCTTGGAACTCCGGCGACGGAATATGCGGGATATGCGGCTGGGTCAACGGCACGTAAATGAAGAAGGGCTGCAGTCCGGCTTGGGCGCGTTCGTCAATGCAGGCGACCGTCTTTTGCGCCATGAGCGGCGCGGCTTCGATTTCCTTGAACGTGCCGAGCAACCGATCATTCTCGAACACTTGGCTGATCCTGCGCGCATCGGTGTATCCGAAAAACCGACCGAACCCGCGATTGAGCGGCCCGTCGGTCACTTGGTCGCCGGTGCAGCGCCAGCCCATGTGCCATTTGCCGATGCAGATCGCAGCCGCGCAGCGCGCGTCGGTGAAACGTATGCTTTCGCGCGCCAGCCGGTCGAGATGGGGCGTTTTGAACCTTGATTCCGCCCGGAAGCTTGGCGGCTCGCCGTAGCCGAGATCATCGAACAGGATGAAGATGAGATTGGGCTTGGCGATGGGTGTGGCGGCGGGCGACGATGTGGCCATCCCGCCCACGGTCAATAGCGCCAGCGCCAGTGGAACGACTTGGATTCGTTTGCTCATTTTCTGTTCACTCCGTGGTTGAGGTTATGGAGACCGGTTCTAGCGTGATCGGCCCGATCAGGCCGGACGACTTCAAGGGCGCGTCCTTCTCCGTGTCGGGATAAATCAGCGTGGAAAAGAATCCGCGCCCGTTGGGACTTTGCCCGCCGGCGATGACCCAATCGGGATATTAGACAGCGCGTTTGAAGCCGCCGGCCTCGCGATACAACACGTCGGCCGGCAGTTGTTCGGCCCCGATCAGACGGTTGCCGTCTGGGGTGGCCACGGCGACGACCAGGCTATTCTTGCCGGGCTTGAAGAACGCGGAGGAAATCTCGCGCCGGTAGGGCGGACACCAGAGGTTGGCCACTTCCTGACCGTTCACCGACACGAGCGCGCTGTCCTCGACACTCCCCCAATCCAGCAGAACGGGCCGGCCGGGGCCGATCCACTCGGCCGGGATGTCCACCTCGCTCCGGTAGGTGGCGACGCCGGAAAAGTATTTCACGCCCGGCTCGGCGTGCTCGGACAACGAGCGCAGTTGGTCCAGAACGATGGCGGCCGGCGCGCCCCGCTCCTTCTCGAAGGCGACCATCCACGGCACGGCCACCGCGACGGGTGCGCCCAACGGTTGCGGGCGGATCGCCGGAGCGGTGGGTTGTTCCCGGAACACGAAGAATAGCGACTGGTCTTTCTCGAACTTCAGCACCACCGTGGTGCGGCGGTTGTCCGTTCTTCGGAATTCGGCGCGGCACATGAAAGCTTCCTGCCCAGAGAACGTTTCGGAAAACGACGCGCGGCCCCGCAATTTCCTGGCGGTGACCCGCCGGTTGATAGATCGGGCGCGCTCGTTTACCGACCTTTTGACGGTTACGGACACACCATCGTGGGCGGCCTCGCGACTGACGCGAGACTGACCCGGATAGCAGGTCGTGACGTCAGCGACGCTGACGGCCACATCGTCGGGAAAACGTTCTGCCGAAGCGAACTCACCCGCAGGCCAAGCGCACCACGCCGCCGCAAACAAGAACGCGCCGACCAGCGGCGTGACGCCGCCGTCGAGCCGGCAATGCTACGATAACAACACCATCCAACGAGACAAGCCAGATCGGCCTCGGCCAACAGCCGCCCGATTTCCCTTGTTCCAATTCTCCCAGGAGACTGACGCTACCGACCGAAACCAACCCCCAACCCCAACCGACCGTCACAACTGAGTTGACACTGCCCCATAGCAAGAAATTGCTTTTGCGGAGGGGGCCAGAACGGACGGCAGCAGGGGGGGTAAACACCTCCGCCATGGTGACCGCCTCTTCCGCGAGATGATACTCGCGCGCGGCGCTGGCCACTCCGAGGTGTCGGGAATGTCGCCCGGTCATCAACCCCGTGCGGGTGGGTGCGCAAATTGGCGACACGTGAAAATCGGTCAGCCGCACTCCTTCGGCCCACAAGCGATCCAACTCCGGCGTCTTCAGCACCGGATTGCCGTGGCAGGACAAATCGCCATAGCCCTGATCATCGGTCAAAATGAGAATGACGTTCGGCTGGCGCGGGGGCGTCTCCGTGGCTTGGGCCGCCCCATTGGCTGCCACGTCTTGTATCAGAGACGGCTTGGGCTTGTAAAACA
>CALBCO010000193.1 GCA_937927265.1 uncultured Verrucomicrobiae bacterium
TGAGTGTGGAGCAGTTGGTGGCGCGATTGGGCGAGGCGCGGCGGGGCAAGTTGACATTGCGGGAAGCGCGGCGGCAAGCTGAGCGCGATCCGACGGATGTGCTGGCGAACTGGCGGGCGGCCGAAGGATATTTGGACGAGGGACGGGAGGATTTTGCAGAACGGCATTTGAAGAATGTGTTGGCGTATGACATCGAGAATCGGCATGGGTACACAGCGCAAGCGATGTTTGCGCTGGGGTTCAATTATGGGAAGCGGCGGCAACATGCGCGGGCGGTGTATTGTTTGGAGGAGTTGCTGCGGCGTTGGCCTGAGTTCAAGGATAAAGACAAGGCACTGTATTGTTTGGGGTTAAGCCGATTGGCATTGGGCCAGCAGGAAGAGGGGCGGGGGGCGTTGGAGCAGGTAGTACGCGATTTTCCGGCGAGCGCAGTGGCGCAGGCGGCAAAGCCAATTTTGGTGCGATTGGCGGAAGGGAAGCGATGAACTGGAGGTGGATAGTCGTCGGACTAGTAGCGATGCAGGCGTGGGCGGCGCCGCTGGATGACGCCGACCGGTCCAAGGTGGCAGCAGCGAACAAGTTTGTCGAGCGGGGCAACGAGTTTGTACGGAAGAATTCGCTGGCGCGGGCACAGTCAGAATACCAACGGGCATTGCAGGTGTTCCCGCGTCACGTGGATGCATTGTATAATTTGGCGATTGTTGAGGAACGATTGGGCCACACGAACGCAGCAGTCGCCACCTATCAGCGATATCTCGCCGTAATGCCGGACGACGCGGATGTTTGGACGCAGTTAGGATTGTTGCGGGAACGGAGTGGAGACAAGGCGGGAGCGGAGGCGGATTATCGGCGAGCGTTGGCAGCGGACGCGAAGTTTGGGCGGGCGCGCCATAATTTGGGCGTGTTATTGCAGGAACAGGGGCGATGGGACGAGGCGCGTGAGCACTTGGAGGCGTTTGTCAAGGCGGAGGAGGGGGCGGGACGACCCAGTGGAGAAGGGTATTACAGTTTGGGGCTCTTGGAGTTGTCTTTGGGACGTGGCAAAGAGGCGAAACAACGGTTGCAGCAGGCATTGGCAATAGATCCGGATGTACCGTGGTATCACAATGCGATGGGGGATGCGTACTTGTTGGAAAAACAACCGGCCCTCGCAGCGGCGCATTTCGAAAAGGCAATAGCGAAGGATTCGCAATTTGCGCCCGCTTACAGCGGGCTGGGGGAAGCGTGGGCGGCGCAAGGCGACCGTGAAAAAGCTCGGGCCGCCTATCAGAAAGCACTTGCTTTGCGACCCGATTACGTCTTGGTGCATTACAAACTCGGACGGTTGGACGAAGAAGTGGACCCGGTCGCCGCGATAAAAGAGTTTGAATCCTACTTGGTATCTGCTAAGAACCCACTCTATAAAGAGGACGCCAGCCAGCGGTTGGCGCGGTTGAAACAGAAAATACAAGCAGCGGAGCAATAGGAAATTATGTCACAACATTCGAGTTTGAAGTCGGCGAACAAGATTCAGACGCGGCGCAATGTGTTGAAACGGTTCGAACGCGTGGAGTTGTTGAAGAAACAAGGTCGGTGGAAAGACGGTCAGCGAGTGTTCGGTCTGCCTAAGACGAAGTCTGAGTAACGCACAACCAATCACCAAGGGAGGGGAATTTATGACGATGCGGTACAATTCCAAGCAGTTAGGCTGGCAGCTACTGGTGCTCTTCATCACCGGCAGCCTGCTGGGGGCGACCGGTGTGGCTCGGGCAGATGCTCTGCGAGCGCAAGCCGGTTCGGTTGCGACGAGGGCGACCGGGGAGACCGGTGCGGTGCGTGGCGATCGGGTGAACGTCCGAGCGCGTCCCGACACCAAAGCCGAAGTGGTGGCACAGTTGAACAAGGGCGATGTCGTGACGATTCTCGGCCGAGAGGGCGCAGGCCAGGAAGAATGGTTGCGGATCGCCATGCCCGCATCGGCCAAGTGCTACGTCAGTGCCAAGCTGATTGCAGATGGCGTAGTGACGGGCGACAAAGTGAATGTACGCTGCGGCCCTGGCACAAATTTTCGGGATGTTGGCAAGGTGGCCAAGGGCGAACGGCTGCAGGTGATTAAGACAGAAGGCGAATGGGCGCAGATCAAACCGACAGCGGGTTGTAGCGCTTGGGTCGCGGCACAATTTGTCGAAATCACGGTAGCACCACCGCCTGCGCCGTCTGTGCCTGCGACGGAAATTGTACCACCACCCGTTCCGTTGGTTTCGCCACAACCGGCACCTCCCACTGTGGAATTGGTGAATGTGCAGCCCGATGTGATCGTCAGCGTCGTGACGAAATCCGGCTTTCTCAAGGTAGTGGCCGAACCGGTGAAAGCACCGGCAGCTTATGAGCTGATGACGGCAGAGGTGGGCGGATTGGCGCACCGGATAGCATACTTGGAGTCGCCGGATCAGTCGCTGGCGAAGTTTGTTGGGAAAGAGGTGCGGGTCATCGGCAATCAACGGTGGCGGAAGGGCGACCGTGAGCCGGTGATTGTTGCCGAGCGGGTGGAACGGATCTGGTGATCATCGGTCATGGCTGCTGAACTGATTGACGGAAAAGCGATTGCCGAACAGATCAACGCGGAGACGGCTGCGGAGGTCGCACGGCTGAAAGCGGAGCATCAGTTGACGCCAGGGCTGGCGGTGGTGTTGGTGGGCGATAATCCGGCCAGCCAAGCCTACGTCGCGTCGAAGGACAAGATGTGCACCCGGCTTGGACTTCATTCCAAGAGGGTCAATCTGCCAGCCGGCACGAGCCAAGGCGAACTGCTTGGCATCATCAATGATCTCAATTTCCAACGAACGATCCACGGGATTCTGGTGCAATCGCCATTGCCGAACCAGATTGATGAAGCGCAGGTGTTCGCAGCGATTGATCCGAGCAAAGATGTGGATGGATTCCATCCACTGAATGTCGGCAAGTTGGCGCTGGGTGACCCAACTGGTTTTGCGCCGTGTACGCCGGCCGGTGTGCATGAATTACTGATCCGCAGCGGGGTGGCGGTGGAAGGCGCGAACGTCGTGGTGCTGGGCCGCAGCCGGATTGTGGGTCGGCCGGTGTCGTTGATTCTTTCACAAAAAGCCAAGAACGCGAACGCGACGGTGACGGTGGCTCATTCGCGGAGCCGCAACTTGACGGCAATCTGCCGGTCAGCGGACATTTTGGTGGTGGCGATTGGCGTGGCGCGATTCTTAAAGGCCGAGATGGTGCGTCCGGGGGCAGTGGTGATTGATGTGGGGATCAACCGAGTGGAGGATTCCACGGTGGCCAAGGGGTACCGATTAGTCGGGGATGTGGATTTCGAACCGGTGGCGGCGATGGCAGGGAAGATCACCCCGGTGCCGGGCGTGGTGGGGCCGATGACGATTGCGTTATTGATGCGCAACACCCTGAAAGCCGCGAAGATGCGGCACGGTTTGTAGGTTGGACCGATGTGGCGTAGTGGTGGGGCGGGCCGCGCTGGGCATGGCGGTTGCTATTTTTGCTCTCCAGTTCCAACG
>CALBCO010000194.1 GCA_937927265.1 uncultured Verrucomicrobiae bacterium
CAGACTGCGGAGGTCACTTTCCCATTTGTCCTTTTCCCCAACAAGTCAGGATTCCAGGACTGACAGAATTGCAGCCCCAGAAAACGGAGATAGTCCTTTCAACATCGTCTGACGAGGAAAGCGTTCGACAAGCGGCCGACCGTTTGTTAGGCTGTCGGTCCATCAACCGCAATAGTCGCACTGGCTTGACAGAGTTCGCCGTGCCTTGTACAACGTCGCGCCCAAACAAAAGGACCAGACCATGGAACTCGAACAAATCAAGGCCGTCATCGCCATGATGAAGGAAAACGATCTCACGGAGTTTTCCATGGAACAGGATGGCCTGAAAATCCGTATCAAACGCGGTCCAGAAGGAATTCAACAGTCGGTCACGCTGCCGGTGGCGTCTGCACCAGCAGCAGTGGCCGCAGTTGTCCCCCCTGCGGCGACGCCCCCGGCGGCTCCGCCTGCCGACGTAAAGTATATCACTTCGCCAATGGTCGGGACATTCTACCGGTCGCCCTCGCCAGAATCGCCACCCTATGTGGATGTGGGACAGGAAGTTGGCGAAGAGACGGTATGTTGTATCATTGAGGCTATGAAGGTCATGAATGAGATCAAGGCGGAGTTGAAAGGCACCGTCGTGGAGGTCCTGGTCGAGAACGCCAAGCCGGTCGAGTTTGGCCAGAAATTGTTCGCGGTCCGCGTCAAATCCTGACCGCCGCAGGGGTGCATGTTCGATAAGATTCTCATTGCCAACCGGGGTGAAATTGCCGTGCGCGTCATCCGCGCCTGCAAGGAGCTCGGCATTCGCACCGTCGCTGTCTATTCCAAAGCGGATGCGGGTTCGTTGCACGTCCAACTAGCCGACGAAGCCATTTGCATTGGCGAACCACCGAGCAAGGAGAGCTATCTCAAGATTGACCGGATCATCAGCGCGGCGGAGGTAGCCGATGTCGAGGCGATTCATCCCGGCTACGGATTTCTCTCGGAGAATGCGCATTTTGCGGAGGTCTGCGAGAACTGCAACATCAAATTTATTGGCCCCACCAGCGCGGCAATTCGGGCGATGGGCGACAAAGTGCTGGCCCGCGAGACTGTTCGTAAAGCCGGTGTGCCAGTAGTGCCGGGCAGCGATGGTCCGGTGGACACAGAAGAAAATGCACTGAAAATTGCGCGTAAGATTGGATACCCGGTTATCGTCAAGGCGGCCGGTGGCGGTGGCGGGCGTGGGATGCGGGTGGCGCACAACGATCCGTCGTTGGTGAAAGGCTATCACACCGCGCGGACTGAGGCGGAACGCGCGTTTGGCAATGCGGCTGTGTATATCGAGAAATTCATCGAGAATCCTCGGCATATCGAATTTCAAATCCTGGCTGATCGCAAGGGCCACGTGGTGCATCTGGGCGAACGCGATTGCAGTCTCCAGCGGCGGCACCAAAAACTCGTGGAAGAATCGCCCTCGCCTGCGTTGACCGGTGACTTGCGAAAGAAAATGGGCAAAGCCGCGATACGCGCTGCTGAGTCGGTTGAGTATGTCAATGCGGGCACCGTAGAGTTTTTGCTGGATGAGCAAGGGAATTTCTACTTCATCGAGATGAATACGCGGGTCCAGGTGGAACACCCAGTGACCGAGGAAGTGACCGGTATAGACATTGTGAAAGAACAGCTTCGCATTGCCGCCGGCGAGGAACTGGGTTTCGGTCAGAGAGATATCCAATTCCAGGGGGCAGCCATCGAATGTCGGATCAATGCCGAAGACCCGTTCAATGACTTTCGTCCATCGCCGGGTTGCATTGAATTTATGCATGTGCCCGGAGGCCACGGTGTTCGGGTGGACACACATATGTATGGCGGCTACACCATCCCGCCGCATTACGACTCGATGATTGGCAAATTGATCTGTTACGGCCGCGACCGGCGTGTGGCGTTGGAGCGGATGACACGGGCGCTCGACGAATTCATCCTGCGCGGTGTCAAGACAACCATTCCGTTGCATCAGTTGATTTTGAAAGACCCCAATTTTCGGCGGGGACGGTATTCCACGAATTTTGTGGAGAGGCTGCTGACGGCGAGCCAGCCATCAGTGCCGACCAACAGCACTGAAAAAAACTAAACCACTAGCAAAAGCAAGGAGACGAATGCAAAAACTCGCAATATTAACAGGGGGCGGTGATTGCCCCGGGTTGAATGCAGTAATTCGCGGCGTCACGCGCAAAGCGTTGCTCGCTGGCTACGAAGTCATTGGGTTTCGCAACGGTTGGGCGGGCGTGATCAAAGGCGACTGGATTCCGCTTGATCGCTCCCGCGTGGCCGGCATCCTTCACCTCGGCGGCACCATCCTCGGCAGCTCGCGCACCAACCCCACCGAGGAGCAACTCACCGACATCCAAAATAACCTCCAAAAACTCGGCGTCACCGCGCTCATCGCCATTGGGGGCGACGATACGTTGAGCGTGGCTTCCCGTCTTCATAAACGGGGCGTGCCGGTCATTGGTTGTCCGAAGACGATTGACAACGACATTGCCGGCACGGATCAGACGTTCGGCTTTGACACGGCGGTCAACATCGCCACGGAAGCCATTGATCGGTTGCATACCACCGCCGAAGCCCACAGCCGAGTGCTGGTGGTCGAAATCATGGGACGTCAGGCGGGCTGGATCACGCTCTACGCGGGTATTGCGGGCGGGGCCGACGTGGTGTTGTTGCCGGAGTTCCCGATGACCTTGACTGACATCTGCAAGATCATCAAAGGACGGCAAGCCAGCGGCAAGAACTTTTCCATTGTTGCCGTTGCCGAAGGCTTCAAACTAGAGGGTGAAGATGTCACGACGCAGACGAAAGAACTCGATGCCTTTGGCCATGTGCGACTTGGTGGCATTGCCGAGCGGCTGTGCAAGCTCATCGAGAAAGAAACCGGCATTGAAAGCCGGTCGGTGGTGCTAGGCCATGTGCAACGCGGGGGCACTCCGACGGCCTACGACCGGTATCTCGGTACCCGTTACGGTGTGAAAGCCGTCGAGCTGGCGCAAGCAGGGCAATTTGGCCAAATGGTTTCACTGAAGGGCACCGATGTCGTGGGCGTGCCGATTGATTCGCTCGTCAAGGAAGTGGTGGACAAGAAAACCGGCAAGCCCAAGTTGCGCTTGGGCAACCGCAGCGTGTCTGCGGACCTTTACGAAATCGCCAAGATCTTCTTTGGTTGAGCCAGCCAACCGCGGACCGGGGCGGGGACTCCCGCCCCGGTTCGTTTTTGGGGAACACCAATGCCCTCGGCTCTCGCTTCTGCACGATTGTACGGTTTTATTGACACCGGTTATCTGCACGGGCGCTCCCCGGCGGATCTGGCCCGGCAGCTTCTTGATGGCGGGGTGGATGTCTTGCAAGTCCGGGCCAAGGAACTCTCGCATTCCCAACGAGTTGACTTGGCGATGCAAGTCCTTGGCGTTGCCGTCCGTTATCACGTGCCAGTGATTGTCAACGATGATCTGGAAGCCGCAGTGACGGCGGGGGCTGATGGCATTCATCTGGGCCAGGAAGATTGGGCGGCCATTCCCGAAAAGGAGCGGGGAGACCGGCTGGCCAACATGCGGATCGTCGGGATAAGTACGCATTCTCTCCAACAAGCTTTGCAGGCCGAGCGGGCCGGGGCCGATTACATTGGCGTTGGTCCTGTTTACGCGACAGGGACCAAGCCCGGCCGACCGGCGGTGGGTGTGGAGTTGATTCGGCAAGTGGCGGGGCGCGTGACGGTTCCGTTTTTTGCCATAGGTGGCATCACGCTGGAGAATCTGGATGAGGTATTAGCAGCCGGCGCGACGCGCGTGGCAGTGGTTTCAGCGTTGTTGATGGCACCCGATGTCCGGCAAGCGGCAGCTCAATTTCAACAGCGGCTGTGTCGGCAAGTATGAAAGCCGCAAGCCCATATCGAAGGTGCTGCTGGTGGTGGCTGGCGGGCGCGATGGGTGTGTTTCTTTTGGCGACGCTTCTCGATCGGCCGGCGTACGAATCGTTTGTCCACTCGCGGGTCTATGCGCACGATTGGGGCTGGATGTTTCGGGTGGCTGGGTACGTGCCTTTGTGGATTTTGCTGGGCCTGGCGTTGGCGTTGGCCGATCCCGACCGTCGGCTTGCGTACGAGATATCTGCAGGAGTCTTGCGCAGCCGGACCGAACTGGACCGGCACCTGCGTCCGCTTGTGTCGAGTGGATGGGACCGAACTCCGGCAGACCTCAAAGACCTTCTGA
>CALBCO010000195.1 GCA_937927265.1 uncultured Verrucomicrobiae bacterium
GGCAACGATTTCCGCGCCGTGGTGGACGCCACTGTGAAGGCAGTCCGACAACACCGTCCCGTCCTCGTCATGATGGGCGCACACGTCGTCAAGTGTGGCCTGAACCCACTCCTGATCGAGCTGATGCAGCGCGGTGTCATCGCGGCCCTTGCCACGAATGGCGCGGGTGCCATTCACGATTTCGAACTCGCCCTCATTGGTGCCACCAGCGAAGACGTCCAACAGGGACTCGACGACGGCAGCTTCGGCATGATTGATGAGACCGGGCGATTAATGAATCAAGCGTTGGCTGCGGGTGTCCAGCAAGGCATCGGCGCCGGCCGCGCTCTTGGACAATACATCCTGACCGGCCAGTTTCCGAACCGGTCGCTGAGCCTGCTGCACCAGGGCGTGTTAACCAACGTCCCGGTCACGGTCCACATCGCCATCGGCACCGATATCATCCACCAACACCCATCCGCCGACGGTGCCGTGCTCGGCGAGGCAACCTATTTGGATTTTCAGAAACTGGCCTCCGTCGTGGCCCAACTCGAAGGCGGCATCGTGCTCAACATCGGCTCGGCCGTCATCATGCCGGAAGTTTTCCTCAAGGCGCTGACCATTGCCCGCAACCTCGGCCATACAGTGGATCATTTCACGACTGCCAACTTCGACATGATCCGCCACTACCGGCCAATGGAGAACGTCGTCCGTCGCCCCACTCACAAAGGCGGCCGGGGCTACGCGCTTGTCGGCCAACACGAACTCCTCGTCCCACTATGGGCCGCCGCTGTCTTGGAGAAACTGGCATGACCCCATCGCGCTTGCAAAAAATCCTCAGCCGCTTCCCGCGCCAAAACATCCTCGTCGTTGGCGATGTGATGCTTGACCATTTTTTATGGGGCAAAGTCTCGCGGATTTCGCCCGAAGCACCCGTGCCAGTCGTCGAGATCACCCGTGAATCTTATTTCCCTGGCGGCGCGGCCAACGTGGCGCGCAACTTGCGTGCGCTGGGGGCCAAGGTGCAGATGCTCGGCGTGCTCGGCCATGACCATGCCGGCAGCGAACTGCGAGCGTTGCTTGACCAACAAGGCATCAACACCGACGGTCTTTTCGTGGACCCCACCCGCCCCACCACAGTCAAAACCCGTATTGTGGCGCATCACCAACAAGTGGTTCGATTCGACAAGGAACGGCCCGCGGCGCTCAGCCCAGAGTTGGCCGGTCAACTCCTTGCCCATTATGAAGCCACGCTGCCGGACGTGAGTGCGGTTATTTTCGAGGATTATGCCAAGGGGGTGTTGTCCCAATCATTGCTCGACGCCATGCACCGCCTGGCGCGACGCCGTGGCAAAGTGACGGCTGCCGACCCCAACGCGCGGCACCTCTTACGCTATCGTCAGTTGACAGCGATCACCCCCAACCGGCTGGAGGCCTTTACCGCGGCTGGCTTACCGTTTGTCGAACCGGCGGCCGACGTGTTGCGCGATGAAGCGTTGCTGCGGGTCGGTCAGATTTTGTTGAAGAAATGGCAGCCGGCCAATTTGCTCGTCACGTTGGGTGAGCACGGCATGTGTCTGTTTCGGACCGGAGCGCAGCCGCATCACATTCCAACCGTGGCTCAGGAAGTCTTTGATGTGTCTGGGGCCGGCGATACGGTCATTGCAACGTTGACATTGGCATTGGCGGCCGGTGCACCGGCGGTTGAAGCCGCCGAAATGTCCAATCACGCCGCCGGTGTAGTCGTGGGCAAAGTGGGCACAGCCACCTGTTCTCCTGAAGAACTACGCGCGAGCTTTAACCGCAGTCACTGATTTACTGCCCCCCACCCGTTTTACCCTCGGCCGCTGTCTCACTCTTTCTCGATAAACACTGCGATCACACTCGTAAAACCGTGTACGAATGGACGGCCACCGACCGGCCCGATCTCGCCATTGCAGAAAAAGCCCGCCAACGGTACCGTTCCCAATTCCTCCGTGATCACGCGCCCCTCATGTCCCGCTTCGCCATACATCCCACGACCGCGACCGAGGCAACTAAACAACAACACGCCCTGCGCCCGCCGACCGGCCAGCCGCGTGTTTTCGGCAGCCAGCATGGCTCGCAAATCTTCGTCTGCCGTCTGTCGGTCCCGGACTTGAAACTGCACTGTTTGCCCCGTACGCATCATGTCGCCCACTGCCAACGCCCCTGACTGCGGATCATGCCCCAGGAGATTGCGAATCAGAAAATCGCCCCGACGAAAGTCTTCTTGGTACTCATTGATCACCCGTCCCAACGTGAGTGCCGTCTGCGCCAATTGACGATCGCTGTCGGGCAATTGCGGCAACAACTGCTGCAAAACTCGTAACGGCGGTTGACCACCCATCTCGAAAATGATGTTCCGCTCTGCTCGCGTGATCGTCAACGGTTGCCCAATCGGTTTGCACCCATGCGCCACAAGGGTGTGCATCACCATTGCCCCGTGCAGCGACACACACACCGCCCCCTCATCGAGAATCTGATCATCGAGCACCAACCGATGTTCACCGGGCTGCCGCGCCCCGCTCGCCAAACCACCTACCAACGGCGATTGCGGGTACGCATCGCCCAACTGTTGGACCAGCCCCGTAATCTCAATGGTGAACGGATCTGCAACCAACAGAAAAAAAGGGTTCACTCGCGGCTCGGTCGCCAACTGAAAATGCCAGTAGTCCACCCCGCTGGCTTCTTCCAGCATGCTTTGCGTCACATGATTCAGGGTGATCTCCACTCCCGGCAATTCAGCAACTAGCAAGGAGACCGCCGCCGCGCCTTCCACTTCTTGTGTCCGTCCGATGATTCTCGCGCCGGTCGCGCCGAGGAGATGACGCGCACCGGTCAATCGCCGCACCGCATCTACCATTTCCGCCAAGTTCGGCAGGTACTGGGGATGGTAAAACAACACTGCCAAGTCAGCGGCGAACGCCGCGCCTTGTTCATGGAGTTGCCGGCACAAATCTTCTGTCGCCGCCAACCAGTCGCTCTTCCTCGTGAATGCCGAGGCATATCTCACAGCTCAATGTTCCGCAAATCGCACACCGTTGCAAGGGAAACGCGAGACAGGCGAAATGGTGGAGAGGGAAGGATTCGAACCTTCGTAGGCATAAGCCAGCAGATTTACAGTCTGCCCTCGTTGGCCACTTGAGTACCTCTCCGACCTGTACGTGGAGCGGGCGATGGGAATCGAACCCACCTCACCAGCTTGGAAGGCTGGCGCATTACCACTATGCTACGCCCGCAGCAAAACAACGTGCGCAAACTACACTACCCCACGGCCCACCGTCAACCTCTTCCCTTCAAGGACATTCCCCGGTTTTTCTAGGAGGTGTTGAAAAGGTGGAGTGGGGCGGACACGGTGGCGGGGCGGGAGACGCGACACAGTACGCAGTTCATCCCCAGCCGCGACAGCAAAACCCGCAGTCCGTCGGCCAGCGCATCG
>CALBCO010000196.1 GCA_937927265.1 uncultured Verrucomicrobiae bacterium
CGCTGCGCAAGTCGTGCGCCTGCTCCGCTGAGGGGCGGTTGTGTTGCGGATCAAACACCACCTGGGTGATTCCCTCCCGGTCGCGCAGATCAATGAACACAATGCCGCCGTGGTCGCGATAGACGTGGACCCAGCCGGCCAAATTGACCTTCTGTCCGACGTGGGTGCGGCGCAATTCGTTACAGTGATGGGTCCGCTTCATTTCATCATTTCATCCTTTCCGGTAGATCGCTGATCTTGATTCGTTCCTGGCTGCCGGTCGCCAGATTTTTCAGAGTGACTTCTCCGCTGGGCCATTCTTCGGGGCCGATCACGACGGCCCATCGCGCACCCGTTGCCGCGGCGGCTTGGAATTGTTTGCTTACTTTGGCCGGTGACAACGGGTAATCCACCGCAACACCGGCGTCGCGCAACTGTTGAACCACGGTCCGGGCGGCATTGCGCAACGTCTCGTCGGCGATGACCACATAGCAATCCAAGTCCGCATCCAGTTTCGGCAACAGCCCACGGCCTTTGAGCAACTCGCCCAATACCACGTCACCCATGCCGAAGCCAAGCGCCGGCAAGTCAACACCGCTGATGAGTTTGAGCAGGTTGTCGTAGCGGCCGCCGCCGGCAATCGCCCGCAGTTCGCCTTTGCGGTCGTGGATTTCCCACACAATACCGGTGTAGTACGCCAACCCGCGCACAATCTTGAAGTCCACCCGGCAAAACTTTTTCAACTCACCTAGATGATCGAGCAGTTCTTGAAGGTTGTCCTTCGGAAACGCCAGTACCTCATCCACTCGGGGAGTCATGGCGGCGATTTTTTCGCGCGTTTTCTCCAAGGGTTCGCGTTCGAGTTTGTCCACCGCCTGAAAGACTGCGTACTGGTTATCGACGGGGATGCCCAGTTCATCGAGGTGACGCTGCCACGCTCGCCGGTCGGAGACGCGGACTACGAAATCCTGTTCCGTCAGGCCGAAACTGCGCAGCGTGTCAATCGCCAGCGCGATCAACTCGGCGTCGGCCGTCACGTCGGTTGCGCCGATGATGTCGGCATTGAACTGGAAATGCTCACGCAGTCGTCCGCGTTGTTGGCGCTCGTAGCGGAAGAGTTGCGGGATGGCGAACCACTTGATCGGTTTCTTGTAGTCGCGGTGTTTCGCGCCCACCATTCGCGCGAGAGTCGGCGTCATCTCGGGCCGCAAAGCGACCGCGCGGTCGCCCTTGTCCACAAAGTTGTAGAGTTGGCTGACGATCTCGTCGCCGGATTTCAACGTGTATAATTCCAGCGGTTCGAGTGGCGGGCCGTCGTACTCGCGGAAGCCGTAGCGGCGCGCGACGGCGCGCCACCGATCAAAGATGTGGCGGCGGAGGGCCAGTGTTTCCGGATAGAAGTCGCGGAAGCCAGGCAGAGGATTCATGAGCCGATGATGGATGCTGGTTAGTCCGTCCGCCGCTCGCACAGCGATGACGTCCAAGGTGTCCGCGCTGAGGCCGTTATTCTGTGCCGTTAGCCAACTTGTCGGTTAGTTTCAACACAACTTCGCGCATTTCCTTACCGGGCTTGAACTTGACGACGGCCCGGCAGGGGATCTGCACGTCCTTGCCGGGATCATTCGGGTTGCGCCCGATGCGTGGTTTGCGCAGTTTGACCTCGAACACGCCGAAGTTGCGCAGTTCGACCGTCTCGCCTTTGGTCAAGGCAGCGGTGATGTGGTCGAGGGTTTTTTGCACGACCGCCAGCACATCCTGTTGGATGAGGCCGGTCTCGTTGCTGATTTGAATCACCAAGTCACGTTTTGTCATTTGCTTTTGTCTCCTGATTTCCATTTTTCGATCAGTGGCACGGCGTCCGCCCCCAGCCGGTAGGCGCCATAGGCGGCCAGCACCAGCAGGAGCAAGATGATCAACGGATGCCCGAGAACCCGACGCAGGCCGGTTCTGAATGTGCTGACTGTGGCTAGTTGTTCGCGACGGCCGTTCAGCCGGCCGAGCAAGGCCTGCGTGGCGATAAAGGTGGCGTGCCATTCGCCCGCCACCTTGCGTGCCATTCCTTCCGGCAAATCTTTGAACGCCTGCAAACTGGGCACGGTGTTCAACAACCGCCGCGCTTTGTCGTCGCGCTCCTCCGTCGCACCCAGCGTGGTCATCAGCAGCTCGTGCCGCCGGGCAATCTCGCTTTTCAACTCCAAAAAGGCGGTTTCCTCCTCGGCGGAGAAACTCGGCTGCTTGAAGCCCTTGTCGAGGAACTCGCTGAGTTGTTTCCACAACTCGACAAATTCCTCGACGCGGCAAATGTTTCGTTCGAGATTCCGGTCGCGCATGATGCGTTCCTGATTCTGGGGCGCACTCTAGTGAGCGTCGCGGTCATGGTCAAGCGGAAATCCCCTGCCGCCAACTACTTCAGCAAACCAGTGTTCGAAGGGCCGCCTGCACTTCGCGAAGATCATCGGTGCCGAAACGGACGACCCGCGCGGGTGCCGCCCAAGGGCGCGGCGTCCAGATCGGGAGCGAAGCAGGGCCGTACAACGCCACGGTCGGCAACCCGACGGCGGTCGCCAAATGCGTGATGCCGGAATCGTTCCCCACAAACAACGCGCACCGCTCGAGCACGGCGGCGAGTTCCACGAGTTTCAAGCCGCACGCCACAATCAGCGGACCCGGCGCGAGCGCGGCCCGCAATTGACCGGCCGCCAAGTCGTCGGCTTCGCCCTGCACGATCAACAGGCGCATCCCCTGCTCCGTCGCGAGCCAATGGGCCACTGTGGTGAATTTCTCCACCGGCCAATTCTTTTTCGGACTGCCGCTGCCGGGATGAATCGCCGCCAGAGGCGTCTGCGGCGGGTGCGCCGCGAGAAACTGCGCTGCCGATTGCCGGTCGGCGGCGTTGGGATAGACGCGCGGAGCCGGCGCGGTGACGAAGATGGCGAGGGATTCCAGCGGCTGACAATAGTGCTCCGCCGCGTGCCGGTCGGTGGGGCGCGGGGAGGCGGTGATCAATTGCCGGACCCCGCATCGGCGGATGTTGCCGGCAAAGATTTCGTCGGGATCATACAGATAAGAGACCACCAACTGGAAGCGGCTGAAATAATCCACCCAGTCCGGCGACAGCGGGCCGTCCGGGACAAAGAATCCCGCCAAGGCCCGTGCCTCAATGGAGCGCACGGCATCCGCGTAATGCCGACCGGCGGCCAGTTCGATGATGTGCGGGTAGCCAAGGATTTCGAGGTGGGCCTTCGGCCAGCGCTCACGCAACGCGCCGATGGCCGGGAGCGTCATGAGGAAATCCCCAATCGCTCCGCCCCGAATCACCAAAATGCGCGGCTGGCTCACATCTGCGATTGAAGCAGAAACATCGCCTGCTGAAAAGTCCCGTCCGGTTGCGCGGGACGCGGGACTGCACTACGTTCCTGCCCAAAAGGAGACCAACATGAATCGAAAGGTGACACGCAGGCAGTTTCTGGCGTTCGGCGGGGCCGCTCTGGCCGGGGCCGCGTTGACGGGGTCGCGCGGATTCGCGGATGTCGGGCCGCGGGCCCTGATTCCCCTGCCCCGCGAAGGGGGGCAATTTGTGTTGCCGCCGTTGCCGTATGCGTTTGACGAGCTCGAACCCCACTTGGACACCCAGACGATGCAGATCCATCACGGCAAACATCACGCCGCTTACGTGAAGAACCTCAATGAGGCGTTGGCGAAAGAGCCGACCCTGGGCAATCAGCCGTTGGAATCCTTGCTGGGTAACCTCGCGGCGGTGTCGGAGACAATTCGCGCCACTGTGCGCAATCACGGCGGCGGCCATTACAATCACGCGCTGTTCTGGGAAGTCATGCGGCCCGGTGGCAGCACTCTGACCGGGCCATTGGCGGCGGCCATCACCGCGAGCTTCGGCAGCGTGGAAAAGTTTAAGGAACAGTTCAGCCGCGCGGCGATGACACGGTTTGGCAGCGGATGGGCGTGGTTGGTGGTGACACCGTCGCGGACGTTGGCGGTGGCCTCGACGCCCAATCAGGACAATCCACTGATGACCGGGGTGGTCGAGGCGATCGGGACGCCGATCCTGGGTTTGGATGTGTGGGAACATGCCTACTATCTGAAGTTTCAGAACCGTCGCGCGGATTACATCGACGCATGGTGGAACGTTGTGCATTGGGACAAGGTGGCGGAGTTGTATCAGGCGGCACTCCGTTTGTGAATTGCCGCGCCTCCAAGCCACGGCAGAGGTTCGGCAAGGCGCAGTCTTGTCAGGGCCGGGGATTCTGATACACTGGCAGCGATGAGAGCCGGTCAGCCGTCCTTACAATCGCGCCTGAAAAAAATCCGTTGCCTCCTCCTCGATGTGGATGGAGTGTTGACGGATGGAAAACTGCATTTCACCAGCGACGGGCAGGAGTTCAAGTCGTTCGATGTGCTCGACGGGCACGGCATTGCCTTGGCGCAGCGCGCCGGGCTGAAGATCGGCTTTGTCTCAGGGCGGTTTTCACAGGCCACGACGCGACGAGCCGCCGATCTCGGCGTGGAGATTGTGCTGCAACAGCCGGTCAATAAAATGGATTTGGTTGAGCTAGTGAAGACCCAGCTCGGATTGACAGATGAGGAAATCGGCTTCATCGGCGATGAACTGGTGGATTTGCCGGTGTTGCGTAGGGCCGGGTTGGCGGTGGCCGTGCCGAACGCAACGGTGGAAGTGAAACGCGTCGCGCATTACGTCACGCGCCGCGCCGGCGGCAATGGCGCAGTACGGGAAGTGATCGAGTTGATTCTCAAAGCGCAGAAACGCTGGGACGGGGTGATTGCCAGGTATTTGGCAGTGACACTGGCTGCCGTGCTGCCGTGGTGGGCGTGGGCCGACGGTGGCGTGACCAATGCGGCAGCGACCGGTTATATCGAAAAATTCGAGGTGCCGGAGTGGGACGAGGACGGCAACCTGCGGTGGAAACTCAGCGGTGACCGGGCACAGTTGCGGATGGATGGCACGATGGACATCCAGAACGCGCGAGCGGAGTTTTATCAAAGCAACCAGGTGGCCATGGTGTTTTCGGCACCACAATGTTTTCTGGACCGGATCAACAAACGCGCGGTGACGGACGGTCCGGTGCGCTTGGAGCGCGCCGACATGGTGCTCACCGGCACGGGAGCCATATGGGACAGCACCACATCGTTGGTGGTGTTGCGCAGCAACGTCCAGCTCTTGCTGCAGAGTGAAAAAGGTGCAGTGTCAAGAACGGAGGAGAAACCATGAAACGGCAAGGGTGGTGGCTGTTCCTGGCGCTCGCACTACCGGTCGGGGCGGAAGAGACGGCGAAGTCGAACCTCGTCGCCGGCGCGAAAGAGCCGACCGTCGTCACGGCCGAGCGGATGCAGGCGGATTATCTCCACAACCTCGGCACGCTCGAAGGCAACGTGCTGGTGGTGGACCCGCGCATCACGGTGCGGGCGGACAAAATGGTGGTGTTTTACGCCGGCCGCGAAGACACCAACGCCCTGCGGGGTGTGCAACGGATTGTCGCCGAGGGCGGCGTGGTCATCATGCAGGCGGAGCGGAAAGCGACAAGTGAGCATGCCGAATACGTCGCCACCGACGGCAAAGTGGTGTTGACGGGTAGCCCGGTGTTAACCGGCCGCGAAGGAACGGTCAGCGGCACGAAGATCACGTTTTGGCGCGACACTGAGAAGATGGAAGTGGAGGCCAGTTCGCGGTTGGTGATCTATCCCGAAGAACAACGACGCAAGTCCGCTGAGGAAGGAACTTCCGCGCCGTGACCGAATCGGGCGACAACAACGTCCTGCTGTGCACCGAGGGATTGGTGAAGATTTACGGTGGACGGCGCGTGGTCAATGGGGTGGACATTTACGTGCGGCGCGGCGAGGTGGTCGGCCTGCTGGGGCCGAACGGGGCCGGCAAAACGACGACCTTTTACATGACGGTCGGGTTGGTCCGGCCGAATGGCGGCCGGGTGTTTTTCGACGGGCAGGATGTCACTCACCGACCGATGCACGTGCGGGCGCGGCTAGGCATGGGATACTTGTCGCAGGAGCCGAGCATTTTTCGAAAATTGACGGTCGAGGAGAATATTCTGGCAATCTTAGAGACGATGCCGCTGAACGCGGCGGAGCGGAAGTTCCGGTTGGATTATCTGTTGCAGGAACTGGATTTGACACCGCTGGCCAAGAGCAAGGCGTACACGTTGAGCGGCGGCGAGCGGCGGCGTTTGGAGATCACCCGGTCGCTGGTGACCGGCCCGAAGTTGATGCTGCTGGATGAGCCGTTCAGCGGGGTGGACCCGATTGCGGTGTATGAGGTGCAAAAGATCATCGCCGAGTTGAAGCGCCGCGGGCTGGGGATTTTGTTGACGGACCACAATGTGCGGGAGACATTGCGAATTGTGGATCGGGCGTACATCATCAGCCACGGGCAGGTGTTGCGGGAAGGCACAAGCGAGTTTTTGATCAACGACCCCAAGAGCCGCGAGATTTACCTGGGGCCGGATTTCAGCATGTAATCAACACAAGGAGTGACGACATCATGGAGATCATGGTCACCGGCCGGCATGTGGAAGTGACGGCGCCGCTGCGCCAATACGTCGCCAAGAAACTGGAGCAGATCGGGATTGATTTTCCCCGCATCCTCAGTGCGCATTTCATTCTGGAAGTGGAGAAGTTTCGGCAGATCGCGGAATTGGTATTGCACTGCGGCAGCCACATCACGATTGAGGCGCGCGAGGCCGGGGAGGACATGTATGCTTCCATTGACCGCGTGGTGGACAAAGCGGCCCGGCAGATGCGCAAGTACAAGACCAAGATTCAGAACCACCGTCCCCGCAAGGAGCCGGCGCTGGCCGTGGCGGAACAGGTATTGACACACGACTTGCACGAAGAGAGTGGCGGGCCTCGGGTGGTGCGCACTGAACAGTTTGCCATCAAGCCCATGTCGGTGGAGGAAGCCGTGCTGCAAATTGAGTTGGCGGAACACCGTCAGTTTCTAGTATTTCTCAACGCAGACACGCAGAAGGTCAATGTCCTCTACCGGCGACGTAGCGGTGATTTGGGATTGATTGACCCGGTGCTGGCCTGACCATGAACCAACGGCAACAACCAACCGTCACCGTGGAGCGGTTCTATCTGAACCACGCAGAGAACCTGCAACTTCGATTGGTCACCGGTGGTGGCGGATTGACGCGGCGGATTCTCGAAGGCTCGGTCAACCGCTGTGGGCTCGCTTTGGCTGGTTTTTTCAAGTATTTCGCGTTCAAACGAGTGCAAGTCATCGGTGCGGCCGAATGGCAGTTTCTCAAATCGCTACCCGAGCCCGAGCGCGAGCGGCGTGTTGAAGCCGTCTTGGCGGCAAAAATCCCGTGTCTCGTGTTTGCTCGCAACTTATCCGCATCGCCTGCGATGTTGGATCAAGCCGACCGGGCGGGAGTGCCGATATTCAAGACGAGCATGACCACGATGAAGTTTATCAACGCGGCCACCATCGCGCTGGAAATGGAATTCGCCCCGCAGGTCAGCGAACATGGCTCGATGGTGGATATTCTCGGAATCGGGGTGTTGATTCGGGGCGAGAGCGGAATCGGCAAGAGTGAAAGCGTGTTGGCGTTGTTGGAGCGGGGCTACAGCTTGGTCAGTGACGACATCACCCGGTTCCGGCTGGTCGAGGGGCGCGAACTGGTGGGCACGTCGTCGGAAACCACGCGCTACCACATGGAGATTCGCGGGTTGGGCATCATCAATGTGCCGGCGGTCTTTGGCGTGCGCAGCGTTCGGCCCGAAAAACGCCTCGATTTGGTGGTGACGTTGATGGAGAGCGGTCAGATGGCCGAGGTGGATCGCGTGGGATTGGAGCGCCAGACCTACTCCATTTTGGGGGTAGAACTGCCGCATGTGGTCATCCCGGTCCGCTCCGGAAGGGACCTGGCGCGGTTGATTGAGGTGGCGGCTTTGGATCAGAAGCTGAAGAGTCTCGGCCACAACGCGGCCCGCGAGTTCAATGAACGGCTCATCGAACGGATGCGGACCGGGTAGGGCGCGAACCATGAGCACGACTTCCCAAAGCGGCGCCCCCCGGCGGGCGGTGAAAGAATTCACCGTGCCCAACAGATTGGGGATCCACGCACGCCCCGCTGCACTGTTTGTCAAAGTGGCCAACAAATATCACAGCCACATCACTGTCGAGAAAGACGGCGAAGAGATCAACGGCAAGAGCATCATGGGGCTGATGATGTTGGCGGCCGGGCAGGGCAGCAAGTTGAAAGTGGTCGCCGAGGGCGACGATGCCGTTGAGGCGTTGCAGGGGCTGGAAGAATTGTTTGTCAAAAAGTTCAACGAGGAGTAAAAATCGGGCAAGCCATGTCAGGCAAAACAACCAGTGAGCAGGTCTTTCAGGGCATTGGCGTGTCGCCCGGCGTGGCGCGCGGCCAGATCCTCGTCTATCGCATCGCCGAGGAAGCCATCCCACACTACGACATTACGCCGGAACAAGTGTCCCAGGAAATTGCCCGCTTCGAACAGGCCCTCATTACCACCCGGCAGCAACTGCATGAGTTGCAGCAGAAAATCTCCTCCGGCATCGGCAGCGACGCGTCATCGAGCATCCTCGACGTCCATGTATCCATCACGGAGGACCCGGCATTGATCGAGCCGGTCATCACCCGGCTCGAACAGGAAAAGAAAAACGTCGAGTTCATTTTCAACGAAATCACCCGCAAGTACATCCACACGCTGCAAGAGTTGCCCGATGAGTTCCTGCGCGAACGCGCCGTGGACGTGCAGGATGTCACCCGCCGAATTTTGCAAAACCTGCTCGGCCACACCCACCGGGGATTGACATCCGTCCCGCCGGGCACGATTGTTGTCGCCTACGATCTCGCGCCATCTGACACCTCTTCGCTGGATCGCGAACACGTAGCCGGATTCGCGACCGATGTTGGCAGCCACACGTCGCACACGGCGATCATGGCTCGCTCGATGAATATCCCTGCCGTGGTCGGACTGCACGACGCCAGCCAGCGCGTCCACGACGGCCAACCGGCGATCCTGGACGGCTACAGCGGCACGCTGATTGTCGAGCCGAGCGAGCAGACGCTTTACATTTATGGCCAATTGCAGGTCAAACGCCACTCCCTCGAAGAGCGGCTCGCCGCGCTGCGCGACCTGCCCGCCGAAACACTTGATGGCCACCGCGTACATCTCTCCGGCAACATCGAGTTGCTCCAGGACATCGAGGGCCTCAAACACGTCGGCGCCGAGGGCATCGGCTTGTTTCGCACCGAGTACCTATTTTTAAACCGGCGGGATTTCCCCAGCGAGGAAGAACAGTACGAACAGTATGTCAGTGCAGTCCGGGCCATGAAGCCTCATCCCGTCATCATCCGCACCATTGATTTGGGGGGCGACAAGTTTCACAGCGACGAGGTCACCCCGCCGGAAATCAACCCGTTCCTCGGCTTTCGCGGCATCCGGGTGTGCCTGGCGCACGTCGAGATGTTCAAAACCCAATTGCGCGCCATTTTGCGGGCCGGGGCGGAAGGTAATGCCAAATTGATGTATCCGATGATCAGTGGCGTCGCCGAAGTCGTGCAAGCCAACCGCATTGTCGAGGAAGTGATGGCCGACCTGAGGCGAGACGGCGTGCCCTTTGCCGAAAATATTGATATCGGCGCGATGATCGAGGTGCCGTCGGCAGCCTTGACGGCCGAGATGATCGCCACCGAGGTGGACTTCTTCAGCATCGGCTCCAACGACCTTGTGCAGTACACCATGGCCGTGGACCGCGTCAACGAACGCGTCGCCAACCTCGCCGAGCCGGCTCACCCAGCCATCCTTCGCCTGCTGCGCAACTGCGTCGAAGCCGCCCACAACAACAACATCTGGATTGGTGTCTGCGGCGAAGTAGCCGGCCAACCACTCTATACCCCACTGTTGATTGGCATGGGCGTGGACGAACTCAGCATGGGCACCGCCAACCTGCCGCGCGTCAAAGAAGTCATCCGCCGCATGAAACTGGAGGAAGCCCAGGAACTCGCCGCCGCCGCGCTGCACGCCATACACGCCCGCGACGTCGTCGCCATGCTCAAGGCGCTCATCCAGCGGATTGATCCCGACTTGTTGAGCAGTTGACACCAAGAATCATCGCCTCTATGGTCGCGGCGTGTTGCGCGTCTTGACAGTATTGATTGCCGTGTTGCTGTTACTGGCAGCCGGCGTGGAAACGTCCTGCTGGGCCGGTGACGGTGATGAGGATTGCTGCCGCACGGCCCAGTGTTCGTTTTGCGCACAGTGCGCGATCGTCACGCTGGGCGCGTCGCCGCTCATCCTGCCGAATCGGATGACCACCTTGGCCGCCGAGAACGTCGCTGACTTGCTCAGTCCCGATCTCGGCCGGCTGACTCCTCCGCCTCGATTCTAGACCGCCTTCTGCGCCGGTCGTGTGTCGTTCCGTCGTGTCGTTGAACCCCTCAATCGAGGTCGAAGATGAATGTTTTGTTTGGATCGTTGTCGTTGGTTGTTTTGGCTGCCGGACCGGTGGCGGCGTTGACGGTGGAGGAAGCAGTCCGGGTAGCGGTGGCCAAGAATCCCGCATTGGCCGCCGCCCGGCAACAGGTCGTGGCGACGGGCGGGCGCGCGGAGCAAGCGCGGTTGTGGCCCAACCCCGAACTGGAACTCGCCGCCGAAGATGTGCCCACGCGCGGCGGTGGATTATCGGAGTCGGTCAACTGGATCGGCGTGGCGCAGACCGTGCCCTTCCCCGGTAAGAAGGCGCTCGACGCGCGGATCGGCCGGCGCGAGGTGACAGCGGCGGAGCACGAATACCGGTTCCGCGAACGCGAACTGGTGCGCGACGTGAAAGCCGCCTTCTGGCGGGCGTTGGCGGCGGAGAAAAAACTCGGCGTTTCCCGCGAGTTGCTCGACCTCGCCGAATCGCTGGTGCAGGTGGCGGCCAAACGTGTCGAGGCCGGCGCGACCGGCCCGCAAGAAAGTTTGCGCGCCGAAATCGAGGCCGAACGCGCCCGGATCGAATTGGCGGCGGAGGAACGCGACCGGGCCGTGGCGCTTCAGGAACTCGCCACGTTGCTCGGCCAACCGAATGAACAGTTGCCAGCCTTGCAGGGCGAGTTGCTTTCCGAGGTAGGGACGGACCGCCGGGCCGTCCGCGAAGAACCGGATACGGCGCGCCCGGCGGTCGCGCCCTACCATCCCAGCCTGGCGGCCGCCCAGGCCCACCGGGAGCGCGCTGAGTTGGAATACCGGCGCGCGAAACTCGACCCGTGGCCGGACGTGACGCTCGGCGTGGCCGGGGGGCGCGACATGGCGACAAAGGAAAACCTGCTGGAGTTTCGGGTGTCACTGCCGCTGCCGCTGTTCGACCGGGCACAGGGCCGGCAACGGGAGACCCGCGCACTGGCGGAAGCGGCCCGGCAGGACACCACCGCCACCGCGCAGCGATTGGGGCGGGAGTTCGCGGTGGCCAACGCCCGGCTCCGCGCCGCCACCGAACAAGTCGCCGCCTACCGGACGCGCATCCTGCCGAAGACCGAGGCGGCGTTGAAACTCGTCCGCGGCGGGTTCGAGGCCGGCAAGTTCGGTTTCCTCGACCTCGTGGACACTCAGCGCACGCTCGCCGAAGCCCGGCTCGCCTACTGCGACAAACTGCTCGAACTCAATCTCGCCCTCGCCGACCTCGATGCGTTGGCTGGAGCACAATCCATTACGGAGGAGTCACCATGAAACACATTCTTACCTTCGTTCTCGCCGCCGCGCTGCTGACCGGCTGCGGCAAACACCAAGGTGAACACGCCGGCCACGACCACACCGGTCACGCTCACGCCGAGGCGGCACCGGGCATGTGCGGCGAACACGGCGTGTTGGAAAAAGATTGCGGCATCTGCAATCCTGAATTAGTCGGCAAACTGCAGCCGGGCGAAGGACTAAAAGTGCGGTTGCCGGCCACAGACTCCGCCCAGATCACCGGCATCGAGACGGCCACACCCCGCGTCGGCGCGGCGGCGGACACCCTCACGTGTGTCGCCGAACTGACGTTCGACCAGAACAAGCTGGCGCAAATCGCCGCGCCGGTCAGCGGCATGATCCAGAGCGTGGACACCGATCTCGGCGCGCAGGTCAAAGAGCACCAGCCGTTGGCCAAAATCTGGTCGGCGTCCATCGCCGAGACGGTGTCGCGGGCGGTGCTCTCGCACCAGACGTTGGCCCGCGAGCGCAAACTCCGCGCCGACGGCATCGCGCCGGCCAAGGACTTGCAGGAAGCCGAAGCCGCGCATCGGACGGCGTGCCAGCAGGCGCGGACACTCGGTTTCAGCGAGGCCGACATTGACGCGATGGGCGCGCAGCCGGACGCGCCGGTCTATCTCGAAGTCCGCGCGCCGTTTGCCGGCGAGATCATCGAGCGCAACGCCGTGCGCGGCGCGCGCGTCGAGGAAGGCAAGACGCTGTTCCTGCTCGCCGACCGCGCAATGATGTGGGCGATGTTGAGCGTGCCGGAAACGGCGCTCGCCACCATCGCGATTGATCAGCCGGTCACGTTGACGGTGGACGCGCTGCCGGGCCGCGAGTTTACCGGCAAGATCACATGGGTGTCCGCGCAAGTGGACGACCGCACCCGGTTGGCCAAGCTCCGCGCCGAAGTGCCCAACCCGGATGGCGTGTTGCGCGACAAAATGTTCGCCCAAGCGCGCGTTCTCATCCGGCAGGCCGCAAACGCGGTGCTCGTGCCGCCGGCCGCAATTCAACGGGTGGAGGGGCAGCCGCTGGTTTTTGTGAAGCTGGCCGATGACTTATTCGAGGCGCGCGCGGTCCGGTTGGGCGCGCGGCACAACGGCCACGTCGAGGTCCGCGAAGGACTCCGCGTCAACGAACCGATCGTGGTGACCCATGGGTTTGCCATGAAATCGCAACTGCTCATGTCCCGCCTCGGCGCCGGGTGCGCCGATGATTAACGGAACCGCGCCATGTTGAATTGGATCATTGAGTTCTCGCTGAAGAACCGGCTGTTGGTGTGCGTGCTCGGGGTCGTGGTGGCGGTGATGGGCGCGCGGACGTTGATGGTGCTGCCGATTGACGCCTTCCCGGACACCACACCAGTCCAGGTGCAAATCAACACCACTGCCGAGTCGTTGAACCCGGAGGAAGTCGAAGCCCAAATCACCGGGCCGGTCGAGCTGGCCGTCAGCGGGTTGCCGGGGTTGGTGAACGTCCGCTCGATCTCGAAGTTTGGGCTGTCGCAGGTCGTGGCGACGTTCAACGACCAGACTTCGATCTATCTCGCCCGGCAACTGATCATGGAACGGCTGCAGGAGGTGGCGTTGCCGGACGGACAGGAACGCCCAAAACTCGGCCCCATCGCGACCGGGCTGGGCGAGGTGTTCCACTACAAGGTCAGTTCCGACAATCCGCAACGGACGTTGACGGAGTTGCGCGAGATTCACGACTGGGTCATCAAACCCGAACTGCGCAAAGTGGCCGGCGTGGCCGAGGTCAATTCGTGGGGGGGCTTTGAGAAGCAATATCACGTCGTCGTGGACACCGACCGGCTGATCAAATACGGCCTGACCTTCGAACAACTCATCGCGGCGATCGAGGCCAACAATCGCAACGTCGGCGGCGGCCAGATCGTGCGCGGCGGCGAATCGTTGCTGGTACACGGCCTCGGGCTGACGACGGACACGACGCAGATTGGCAACATCGTCATCGTGGCGCACGCCGGCGTGCCGGTGCGGGTGCGCGATGTGGCGACGGTGCAGGTTGACCACGCCCTCCGGCGCGGCGCGACGACGGCGGACGGCCAGGGCGAAGTCGTCCTCGGCCTCGGATTCATGTTGATGGGCGAGAACAGCGCGGTTGTCACCCGCGCGCTGAAAGCCAAACTGGCGGATGTGCAGAAGAGCCTGCCGGCCGACGTGACAGTGAAGGTGCTCTATGACCGGACGGAACTGGTCGAGAATGTCATCCGCACCGTGAAACACAACCTGCTGGCCGGCGCGTTGCTGGTGATCGCGGTCTTGTTTGCGTTTCTCGGCAACCTGCGCGCCGGGCTGATCGTGGCGACGGCATCCCGCTTTCGATGCTCTTTGCCGGCCAGTTCATGATGCAGGCCGGCATTGCCGCCAGTCTGCTCAGCCTCGGCGCGATTGATTTCGGGCTGATCGTGGACAGCTCGGT
>CALBCO010000197.1 GCA_937927265.1 uncultured Verrucomicrobiae bacterium
CTCACCGTCAGTTTCACCACGACCAGCTTGCCGGCTTTGAGAATTTGACCGGTGCGCAAGGATAATTTCGTCTTGTCATCGGTGATCTTCTGACCGTCGAGCGAAACGCCGCCGCCTTGAATCAGGCGGCGAATTTCACTCCGACTCTTGAACTGACCGGTCTTCTCCACTAGTTCGACGACCCACATCTCGGCCGGTACGACCAGGGTTTGAGCATCGCTGTAGTCTCTCTTCGAAAAGCGTTTCTCGAAATCCATCAATGCCTGTTGCGCGGCCGCGCTACCGTGATACTGCTCGACAATGCGCCGGGCGAGCTCTTTCTTCGCGTCCATTGGATGGCCCATGGGCCGGTCGTTGAACAGCACGGCATACCAGCGAGCCATCAACTCGTCGCTGATGCTCATGACTTTGCCGAACATCTCCGCGGGCGGCTCCGTCAGGCCGATGTAGTTACCCTTGCTCTTGGACATTTTGACAACCCCATCCAATCCCTCCAGGATCGGCAAAATCATCACGACTTGCGGCTCCTGACCGGCGGCGCGCTGGATTTCCCGTCCGACCAGGTTATTGAACAGTTGATCCGCGCCCAGTTCCACGTCGGCGCGCACCATCACCGAATCGTGTCCTTGTACCAGCGGATAGAGAAATTCGTGGATGCCGATGGGAATATCCGCTTCGTAGCGTTTCTCAAACGTATCGCGCTCCATCATCCGGGCGACGGTCATCTGACTGGCCAGCCGGATCACTTCGGCAAAACTCATTTTCGCCAGCCATTCACTGTTGCGACGGATCTCCAATTTTTCCGGGGCCGTATCTAGAATCCGTCCAACTTGTGCAAAATAGGTTTGGGCGTTCTGCTCAATCTGCTCGGCATCGAGCATGGGCCGGGTCTTGTTCTGACCGGTCGGATCGCCAATTTGCGCAGTGTAATCCCCTACAATGAACACCGCTTTGTGACCGAAATCCTGGAATTGCCGGAGTTTGCGCAGGACAACACTGTGACCGAGGTGCAGGTCAGGCGCGGTCGGGTCGCAACCAAGTTTGACTCGCAGCGGCCGGCCAGTTTCCAGTTTTTTGAGCAGTTCCTCGCGGGTGACGACCTGTTCGCACCCGGCGCAGAGCAATTCCAGTTGTTCCTGAGCCGTTTTCATCATCACGCAAGCCCCAACCGATGCCCCGGCGAGGGTTGGTGGCCACGAATTGCGCCGCAACTGGCTACTGGTTTCTTTCTTCCCGCGCCTGCTCGAAAGCGTGTTCGAGATCCACGATGGCTTCGCCCGGCTTGAGGTTGGCCTCAAACTGAGCCTTCTCGGCTTCGAGTTGTTCCATCGAGTAGGCAGCGGCTTTGATGCTCAGCCCGATGCGCCGTTCTTGTGTGTCAATCTTGATGACGCGGGCGGTGACTTCATCGCCAACCTTGAGGACGCTCTTGATCTTCTCGATGCGTTCCTCGCTGATTTGCGAGATGTGCACAAGACCCTCGATCTTGTCCGGCAATTCGACAAATGCGCCGAAGGTGGTGAGTTTGACTACTTTGCCTTTGACAACATCGCCGATGTGGTAACGTTTTTCCACGTCGCGCCACGGATCTGGTTCGGTTTGTTTGATGCCCAAGGCCAGGCGCTGGTTGGCGCTATCCACTTCAAGCACAACGGCCTCCACCGTCTGGCCCTTCTTGAGCACTTCGGCCGGATTGGTCACTTTGCGCGTCCAGGAAATATCGGAGACATGCACCATGCCATCAATGCCCTCCTCCACTTCGACAAACGCGCCGAAGTTGGTGAGGTTGCGAATCTTGCCGGTGATCTTGGTGCCGACCGGATATTTCTTGGGCACCTGCGTCCACGGGTTGGCTTCGAGTTGGCGAATACCCAGCCCGATCTTTTGTTCGTCGCGTTTAATATCGAGCACCATGGCCTCCACTTCATCGCCAACCTTGAGCAGGTCAGAAGCGCGGGCGACGCGTTTGGTCCAGGACAGCTCGGAGACATGTACCATGCCTTCGACACCGGGTTCGATCTGGATGAACGCGCCATAGGGCATGACGCTGACCACTTTACCACGCACGCGGCTGCCGATGGGATACTTCAAGGCAATGTCGTCCCACGGGTTGCGGTTCTTTTGTTTCAGGCCCAGCGACACGCGTTCCTTCTCACGGTCCACTTCCAGCACCATGACCTCGATCTGATCGCCCACCTTGACCAATTCCGAGGGATGAGCGATGCGGCCCCAACTCATGTCGGTCACATGCAACAACCCGTCCAGCCCGTCCAAGTCCACAAATGCGCCAAAATCCGTGATGTTCTTGACGATCCCAGTGCGGATCTGGCCGACCTGCATGTTGTCGAGGAGGGCCCTGCGTTTTTCGTCGCGTTCCTGCTCAATCAATTCGCGACGCGACAACACGATATTCCGCCGATCCGTGTTGATTTTGACGATCTTGAACAAAAATGTTTTGCCGACAAACTCGTCGAGGTTGCGAGGCGGCACCACATCAATTTGCGAGGCCGGCAGAAACGCCTCAACGCCGGCTTGTACCAACAGGCCGCCTTTGACCTTGGCCTTGACCTTGCCTTCAATCGTGCCGCCTTCATTGCACAGCGTAACGATCCGATCCCAATTCTTCTGCTGTTCAGCCCGTTGGTGCGACAAGACGACCATCCCTTCGTCGTCTTCGAGCTGCTCCAAGAGCACCTCGATCTCGTCCCCCGCCTTCAAGGCCGCGGGATTCTCAAACTCCGCCAGCGGAATCACGCCTTCAGATTTATACCCAATGTCCACCACCACATCATTGGATCGGACTTCGAGTACTTTTCCTTTGACCACTGTGCCTTCCGTAAATTGCTTTACGTCGGCCAATAACTTTTCCATCGAACTCGCCATGTGTTTTCTTAATCGCTCCTGCCTTTAGGAAGCTCACTGCTTTGGGGGCTAGGACACTCCCCAGTAAAGGCGGCGCGGACTATAGACACCCCCTCCCCCCTTGACAAGCCCTTTCTCGCCTCCCGCAATCACGGGGCGCAGTCCAGGTTTTGAGGCAGGACACGTTGGGGAAAACCGGCGCAACGCTGCGCAAAGTCTCACCCCATGGAGACAGTGGTGGACAGCCGCCACTGTCAACTGAGTCACGGAATCGTCAGCCGGGTAAGCTTGCCCAGCGTCTTCCACATCGCCTCCGGCTTCTCGCACTCCAGCAACGCCTTGCGCGCATCCGTCTCGGCGAACGTCTTCACCAGCCCGGCCAACAACCGGAGATAAAACGCGCTCGCCGCCGTCGGAATCACAATCAAAAATACAATCTTCGTCAGCCGCTCATCCGGCGCGCCAAACGGCAGGCCCTTCTCCTTCAACCCCACCGCGAACGTCAAGCCGCCGCCCTCCACGTTCCGCACGTGCGGAAATGCCAACCCGTATTCCACCGCCGTGCTCACAATCGCTTCCCGGCGCATCGCCAATTCCGTCACTGTGTTCGCATCCTCAATGAACCCCTTGCCCGCCATCAACTCCGCCAATTCTCGAATGACCGACTCCGGCGTCGTGCCGGTCAACTTCGGCAACATCAATGCCGGCGACGAAAACCGGGCGATCCCCGCCGCCGCCGGCCGGTCTTTATCCACGGCCTTGCGCGGCTGCCGGGCCATCGTCTCCGGGAAGTACAAAAACCGGCCGCAATGCGGACAGTTCTGGATTTGCTCCGCCGCCCGGACAGCATTGATCAGCGCGGCTGGCAGCGCGATGCCGCAGGGCGGACACGTTCCGTGCGTCAGCGGCACCACCGCCAACGGATGTCGCTGCCGCAACCGCTGGTATCGCGTCGCAATTTCCTCCGGCAAATGTTGCAGCGTTTGTGCAGTGGCTTCTTCCAACTGTTTGAGTGACATCTTGGTCGTGGACGCCCGACCCTCGGCGAGCGCAAAATCAAGTTCCTGTAGTTGGATCAACTGATTGAGAACATTTTTCATGGCCGGGGTTGACTCTACGCCTTCCTGACCGACGGAGACAATGATTTTTCTCGCCCCTGTTGTTGCGGCCGGTTACCGTGCAACCCCATGGACACCACGCCGCTCGACCAAGCTGCCGACCGCCTGACGCCGGGCGATTTGCTCTTCGTCCATGGCCAGCCCCGCGACCTCGCCGTGGCCGGCGCGCATCTGTCCCGCCGGCTGGCTTTCAAATACTGGATCGCAATGGAACACGCCGGTCTGCTCCTGTTTTGGAAACCCGGTGGCAAGTTTCAACTCCACACCGATGCGGCTCGCGTTCCCCATGCCTACTGTGCGGCCTGCGGCAAACCCCTCAAAGATTGGGGTGGCAAACGTCACCTAATGAACCCGCGCGGCACTGTCCTCTCCGATGTCTGGCGCGACGCAACACCGGAGATCATGGCCAGCCGGCTCCGTGCACTGACCGGCCAACAAACCCCGTTTATCATCGAAGCGCCACACGTCATCGCCCCCCCCCGCCAAGCCCCTGCTAGGACTGCGTCCGGCGCGCCACCACCACTCAACCAAATCCTCCAAACCGACTGTCTTGACTTCCTTCACACTGTGGCAGCCGATCGTTTTGACCTCTGTTTTGCCGACCCGCCGTACAACCTCGCCAAACTCTACTCCGGCTACGACGATGCTCAATCCGAACACGAATACCTCGCGTGGTGCGACCGTTGGTTGGCCGGTCTGGCCCGCGCCTTGAAGCCGGGCGGCAGCCTTTTCGTGCTCAACCTGCCCAAGTGGGCCATGCACCATGCCGCCACGTTGAACCGATTCCTCGATTTTCATTGCTGGATCGTCTGGGACGCGCTGAGCGAACCGCGCGGCAAACTCATGCCCGCCCACTACGCGCTGCTCTGGTACACCAAGCCGGGCGCGCCACCCGTCGTGAACGAACTGCCGCCGATTGACGCCCCGAAGTACTGCTTGCGCCCGTCCTGTATCCAAAAACGCAAAGTCGCCGGCGACGACGACAAAGTGCCGGTCACGGACATCTGGTGGGACATCCACCGCATCAAACACAAATGCGGCCGGGATGCCCATCCGTGCCAGTTACCGGAACAACTTTTGGAACGAATCATCCGACTGGCGACCCGGCCCGGCAACGTGGTGTTCGATCCGTTCGGCGGCACCGGCACCACCGGTCTCGTGGCGCAACGGTTGGGCCGACAGTTCGTCCTGACCGAACTCGATCCCCACTATGTCCGCATCGCCACCGCCCGACTCGCTGCGCCCGACCAGCCCCGCGCTCGCGTCGCCCGCCCCCGCAAATCCGAGTCGAAACGCGAGGTGGAGTTATATCTCCAAAACCTCGCCCGGCAACTCGGCCGCCACCCCACCGAAGCGGAGATTGCCCCGGCGATGCTGGAAATGATTGACCGTCTCTACCCCCATCGGGGCGCGGCGTTGAAACGCTGCCGCGTGGCCCTGGCGCAAGTTGATTAGGCTCTTTCGTGATGAGATATGACAGAAAAGCGTAGATCCGACCGGCAGGTAGGGACGCCACGCCATGGTGTCCGCCACTATCGGAGTAACACCTCTGCGGCGCGCCCTACCCGCAACTTGCGGCTGTGCCGCGTGAGGTGTAATGCAGTTGGGCGGTGGCGGTGCAGGTTTTGTTAGCGGTGACCCGCAGCCAGTGCGCGCTAAAGCCGGTCGGAAATTCGTGATGCCGGTAGCCGCGCGGGGGCGCCGTGCCCGTCTCATATTTCCGCCACGCGCCGTGGCCGCAGAAATCCACTTCAACGGTGAACTTGACCGGCTGTTTGGCGTCGTGCGTGAGATGGAGACATTTCTGGTCGAAGCCGGTCCTCAGGTACGGATCGCTCGGCACGCCGGCTCGGACTTTGTCTTCCCACCACGGGCCGCCCCAACCTTTCGGTTTGCCGAGTTTCCAGAGATCGTCAGTCCGGCCGAACCAGAGCGCCGATTGCGGCTCGGCGCAGAGAACATTGCCATCGAACTCGTGGCTGGCGTTGTCAGGCCCCCATGACGAGTAATCCTTTCCACGTACAAAAATCCGAGTGTACCCAAAGATGAGTGCTGATGGGCCGGATGCCCCACACCCGGTGGCCATAGGCCCACGGCGACAACTCATAAAACATTCCGTGATGATCCATCAACAACCGCTCGTGTTCGATGGAGCGGATGCGCGGCCATTCCGTTGCCCACTTGTGATCGAATGTGTGGCTCGCTTTCGGCAGCCGGTAAGTGCGCCATTGGCCGTCGGCTTGCGTGAACACTTTCAGCAGTGCCGACGCCCGGTCCCGGCCGGTGGCGAAGATGGTGTTGCCGAAATGGCCGAGGCTGTGGATGGCGACGAACGGCTTCGTTTCCAGCAATGTCCACTTCTTCCCGTCGAACTCCGCCAGCCGCCCTTGGGCGCGTTTCCCGAGGAAGTCCTGCTCATCGTACTCGTTACTGCACACGACCAACCGGCCGCACGCCGTGAAGGTGTCCTTGAAATGCACCCGTTCTTCGCCTTCGGTGCCGAGTTCCTTCTGCAAATCCGCTATTGGCCGGCAGGCCAATGTGCGCGGGTTCAACTCGAACAACTCGCCTTCCATGCCGAGCATATAGACGAGATTGGCCGGGTCATTCAGGTGCCGCGCAGTGCCGCACAACCGAATGTCCACCAACTCCGGCACCGTGCGGACGTTGTGCGCGGTGTCCACAACATGCGGCCCAATGATCAACTGACTCGTGGTGCACCAGCCGGTTGGCATACGTGCCGTCCACGCCGGCGGGGTGACGGGTCATCTGGAAGTTCTCGTCAATCACGCGCAAGCCGGTGCCGGTGCCGCTGCCTTTGCGGTGCGAAACGTAATTGAGCACGTAGAGTTTGCCCAGCCACGGCATCAGACACCCTGGCCCGCATTCGCTGCGGGGCGGCCCAAAATCCGCCACCTGCGCCAACGCCGGTACGACGCCACTGAAGTTCAAGGGGAATTCATTCATCTGGCCTTTTCCTTTCGATTTCGGCCGCGGCGTCGCCCAACAACGCCACGAGTTTTGGTATTTGTCGTTCGGTGATTTTCCCCGACAACGCCACCGCCGCGAACGCCGGCGCACCAATCGCCACTGCCAACGATTCCGTGCCGGGATTGGGCTCCGTGCGCGCGAACCCGGCCTTGCGGGCCGCGCGTAACGACGGGAGGAGTTCCGGTACCCGCTGCCGAAGTTCACGGTCCGGCAACTGCGCCAGCAAAATCATGCCGATGCTGGATTTGCTGGCCGGGAATAACCCGCTCCGGCCCAATGCTTCCGCCGCCGTCATCCCCGGCGTCGCGTGATACAAGTAGCTCACCTGATCGCGCCACAACACGCCCAGCGCGACGATCAACCCGTGCGTGTGCAACGTCTCCAACACCGGCAATGCCTGCCGGATCAGCCCCGCCGCAAACAAACTCTGGGCCGCCAACACATGAATGCCGGCGCCCGCCACATACCGGCGATCCGGCGTTTGTTGTGCCAGCCCGAGATGGGCGAGGGTTTTGAGCAGCCGATTGACGCGGGTGGGTTCGAGAGCGAGTTACCGGGCCAGTTCGCGCCCGCCAACCGGCGTTTCTGCGCCGACGACCGCCTGCAAACAGGCGAGGCCGTCGATCAGACTCTGATTGGGCTGGCGGGGCAACACGTTGCTGTAATAGCAACACACTGAGTGGCGTCAATGCTGAAGTAAAAGCCCCAGCATGCTGCTTCCGCTGGGCAGTGGGTGTGAGGAGGGCGCATCTTGACACTGCCACCACGGGAATAGTCATTGTAGCCGCGAGCCTGCTCGCGGCAG
>CALBCO010000198.1 GCA_937927265.1 uncultured Verrucomicrobiae bacterium
AACCCAACCAACCAAAGTAAGGAGAACCAACCATGAACCGTCGCACGTTTCTGAAGAAATCCGCTGCCGCCTCGCTGGCGGTGGCGGGAGCCAAACTGCTGCCGGCCCGCGTCTGGGCCGGGGAGGCCCCAGCCATCCTGCCGGTCAAGAACCCGAACTCGAAAATCCAATTCGGGTTCGTCGGTTGCACTGGAATCATGTTGGGACACATCTTTGCGGCCAAGGACGAACGGCTGGTTGCGTTCTGCGATTGTTATCAGGCGGAAATCGACAAAACGATCGGAAGGGTGAAGGATGGGAAGTTAGAGAATTTCAACCCCAGCGACCTGAAAACCTACTTGGATTATCGGGAAATGCTGGCGGACCTGGGCGACCGGTTGGATGCGGTGGTGGTCTGCACGCCCGACAACAATCACGCGATCATTGCCCATGATTCCCTGAAAGCCGGCAAGCATGTGTTGGTGGAAAAACCGTTGTGCATGACGATCCACGAGGCGTACGCCTTGCGCGATTTGGCCCGGCAGAAACGGCTGGCCACGCAGATGGGCAACGAAGGTCACTCCGGCCCGTTGATTCGCGCGGCCGTCGAACATCTCTGGGCCGGCGCGATCGGACCGGTCCATGAAGTGTATCATTGGTGTCTCGACCGGTTTCAAGGCGGCGACGATACCGGGGTCGAGTATGCGCCGATGAAAGAAGTCAGCGACGGGTATCGCTTGTGGTCGGTGCCCGTGCCCGAAGAGTTGGCGTTCCAGAGTCTCGGAAAATCGCAGAACCCGGACCCGTTTGCCAAAATCGAAGGCGGTTGGCATGCCGACCGGCGCTACGGCACCGGCTACCTCGGCGATTGGTCGCCACACACGATGGACGTGGGGTTTTGGGGATTGAAGGTGGGGGAAGCGCCGACGGTGAAGATCGAGCACGTCGAGCGGCTCTACGGCGGGACGAAAGTGCATTACAAGATGAACGTCTTCCGCTGGACCGTGCCGGCCCGCGCGGGGATGCCGGAACTGAAACAGTATTGGTACGACGGCCGGCGACCCAGCGCGAAAAGTGAATCGCCGATTCCGATGCGCACGGAATCGAAGTTACCGGGCGTGCCGAACCTCCCGGAGAAAGTGGTTCAAGTGTGCCGGGAACATAATATTGTGCCCGACGGGTTCGGTTCCCTGTTTGTGGGCGAGAAGGGCTACATGATGGCCGGCGGCACCAGCGCATTTGGCGGCATTTACCCGCGCGAGTTGCACAAGGCCACGCCGAAGCCGCCGGAAGTCCTGCCCCGCGCCAAAGGCAACAACGACACCGAATGGCATCACGCCATCCGCACCGGCGAGGCATCGAGCGCGAACTTCGAGTATTCGTCGGACTTCGCCGCGTATTGGCTGCTCGGCACCATCGCGTCGCGGCTGGCGGTGGGCGACGTGTTCGAGTATGACCGGGTAAAACACTGTTTCCCCAACCGGCCCGAACTGGACAAATACCTTACCCGTGCCTACCGGAAAGGATACGAAATGTGACCACGCGCACTCCGCGGACCGCTCGCAGCATCGAGCATCTGCGGCGGTTGGGTGTAGGCAGGCGGGTGACACCGGAGGGCCACGCTGCCGCGTGGCCGGGCCGGCAGGGAGGGACGCCACGCCGTGGCGTCCGCCACCTTCGGGGCAACTCCACAGCGGCGCGCCCGGCGGTCGCGCCCGACCTACAACTTGCGGCTGAACCGCGTTAGGGTGTTAGTAATGATCAACAACAAAGAAAAGGACAACAACATGAACCAGCAATCACGACGGAGTTTCTGAAACGCTCCGCGTTGTTTGCAGGGGCGATCATTGTCCCCCGGCGGGGGCTTTACGCGGCGGGAAAATCACCGGCCAATTCGACGGCCGCCCACCGGCGGTTGCGGTTGGCGGCGGTCGGGCGCGGCGCGTTTGTGCCGTACACCATGCGCGATTATCAAGACGTGGACGTGGTCGCGTTCGCGGATGTCGCCACCAACAAACTCAAAGTCTTCCAGGAGGACTTGGCCAAGAACAATCTCGATGCCGGCCGGTTGAAGTTCTATCAGGACTGGCGGGTGATGTTGGACGAGATGGGCGGGGACATTGACGCGCTGCAAGTGGCGACGCCAGACCACAATCACGCGGTGATTTCAATGGCCGGGCTGAAGCGGGGCAAACACGTGTATTGCGAGAAGCCGCTGACGCATAACATTTCCGAGGCGCGGGTGTTGGCGGACACGGCGGGTCAGACGGGACTGGCCACGCAGATGGGCAATCAAGGGTACGCCAGCGCCGGGATTCGCCAACTGGCGGCCTACATTCAAGCCGGTGCGATTGGGCTGGTGCGCGAGGTGCATTGCTGGAATCCCCAGATCTACCGTCAGCCAAACGTGAGCGAACCGAAACCCGTGCCGCCGGGGTTCGACTGGGATGTGTGGCTCGGCCCGCGCGACGACACCGAATACCGGTCTTGGGATTCGAAATGGTATTCCTTGATCCCCTTCGGAACAGGCGTGCTCGGCGGCATGGGCGTGCATGTGCTCAGCGCCCTGTGGAAAGTGTTCGGCCCGATGGATCCGGCGACGATCGAATTGTTGGAGATCGAGGAGTTTAAGCCGGACGAAAAACCATTCGGGAAATGGCCGCTGAAAGCCACGGTGTGCTGGCAGTTCCCCGCCACGGCGACCCGCCCGGCGTTGAAGGTATTCTGGTATGAAGGAGCGGCCGAACGACCGAACCCCGATGACGTCAAGACGTGGAAGCTCCATCGGCCTCAACTCGCGGATGAACTCGAAAAGGAATACGGCGATAAAATGGCCGAGGCGGGTTCGATCTTTGTCGGCGAAAAGGGCTACATGCACTCCCCGGCTCATTCCAATCATTGGCGCTTCATCCCCTATGAAAAGGTCAATGAGGTTCCGAAACCGGCCGCGGTGGAGCCGTCGCCCGGTGGCATCATGGCGGATTTCCTCGCTGCCTGTCGGGGCGAACGGGCGGCCTGTTCCAATTTTACGGTTTCAGGGCCCTTGGTGGAAGCGATGTTCACCGGACATCTGGCCATGCGGGCCGGTGTGGGCCAAAAGGTGGAATGGGACGGCCCGGCGATGAAAGTGAAGAATCTACCGCACCTGAATGAGTTCGTCACCGAACGCTACCGGAAAGGATTTCAATTGGTATGAATGCGATTGGGGGGCGGATTGTTGATGGACACGTCACGCGCGGCGGGCTGAGGACAGCCCGCCCGACCCACGGCTTGGTCAGGCGCAGTGGCTCACCGCGCCGTGGCTGGATGTTGGCCGGGTTACTCTGTGGCTGGATGATGATTGGGGGAGGCACGACGATGGCGGCGGGAATCGAGTGGATCAAAACGGAGACTTCGCTGGCGTTGCACAAGGACGGGAAACCGGTGTGGATTCATCATCACGACCCCGCCATGGGCAAACCGCGGGCGCGACTGTTCTTTGGTCTGCACGAATTGACCCGTCCGTATCCAGAACCGCTCGGCTACAAGAAGCAATGGAAACGCGAGTACGATCAACCGTGGCATTACGGGTTGTGGTGGTCGTGGAAATATCTGCAAAAACCGGTCGCCCCAATTTCTGGGAACGGAACCACGAGTGCACCAAACCGGTGGCCGTGCGCGTGACCACGCAACCGGATGGCGCGGCGCAACTGGTCCTCGACATCGAATACAACCTGCCCGGCAAGCTGGCGTGTCTGTTCGAGAAGCGGACCGTGGCTTTTACCGCGCCGGCGGCGGATGGCAGTTACGGGGTGGATTGGACGGCGGCGTTTCGCGTCGGCACCGCGCCGCTGGTGGCTCCGGAAAATTACTACGGCGGCTTCGCGTTTCGCGCCGCCGCGTATCCACATTGGAAATTTCTGACGCCGGAAGGCGAAACAACCCAACCGACCCTGAAGCCAGTAGCACCGTGGATCGCATTTCAGGGACCGTTACCGGATGGCCAAGTGGTGACCATTGCCATCTTTGATGCTCCAGCAAATTACAGTCACCCGCCGCAATGGCTCTTGATTAGCGGGATGCCCTATTTCAACCCGGTGATCACCGCCAAGGGGGATTGGGCACTGGAACCGGGCCAGCAGTTCATATTGCGCTACCGCTGGCAGGTTTCCGCAGGCCAACTCGCCGCGGGGACGGTCGAGAAGGATTATCAGGCATGGGCGAATCGGTGAAGGAATCCGGCAGCTCAGCGTCAAAAAAAACACTAGCTTGCCGCTTGAACAAGAACCGATGCTGCGGCAGGATGCCGCAGCAACCCAACGGAGACGAAAGAAGATTATGAAAATCACGATCAGTCGGAGGCGTTTCTTGAAAACCGGCGCGCTGGCCGCCCTCTGCGGCTGGGCGGCGCCGAACATCATTCCGGCTCGGGTGCTGGGCTTGGAAGGTGCGACGCCGCCAAACGAGAAGATCGGCGTGGGGTTCATCGGTTGTGGTCAAAAGGCCATGGGCACGGGGGTCACGACGGCTAACGGCCACGTGGTTGCTTGTTGCGACCCAGTCAAGGCACGTCGCGAAGCGCTGTCCGAAAAGAACGGCAACTGCAAAACCTACAATGATTTCCGGGACATGTTGGCCGATCCGGCCGTGGACGCTGTTTATGTGGTCACGCCCGATCATTGGCACGTGCCGGCCACGTTGGTGGCGTTGCAGGCTGGCAAACATGTCTATGTGGAGAAACCGTTGGGGTTGACCATTGCCCAGGACCTCCGCTGCCGGGAGGCCGTCCAGAAGAGTGGCTTGGTTGTCCAATACGGCACCCAGCAACGGAGTGATCCGCGGTTTGCCAAGGCGGTCGAATTGGTGCTCAACGGTTACGTGGGCGAGATCAAGGAGATGTATGCGTTCTGTGCCGGCGGCAACATGGGAGGGGAACGAAAGCCAGGTACTGTGCCTGAGGGATTTGACTATGACTTGTGGTTGGGGCCGGCCCCCCAAGTGCCGTTTGATGAAGGGGTCTGTTTGGGCAACGGCTGGACGGGCACGTACTGGATTTACGACTACAGCATCGGATTCCTCGGTGGCTGGGGCGCGCATGTTCTCGACATTGCCCAATGGTGGGCCGATCTGGCCGGGCGCGGGATGCCGGTCACGGTGGAAGGCACCGGCGAATACCACCCGGACCGGTTGTTCAACACCGTGGGTCAATGGGATGTCACCGCCCGGTTTGCTGACGGATTGCCGGTACGGTTCTTGAGCACCCAAATGGCCAACAAGATCACCGTGCCGGGCCGGCCCACCGACGCGAAGACCGCAGATCACGGTACGGTATTCGTCGGTACCGATGGCTGGATTTTTGTGAACCGAGCAGTGTTGGAATCTAGCAAGGGAGATTATCAAACGCTGATGCAGTGGCAACCGCCCGCTGGGGGCATCGCGGTGCCCACCGTCACCAAAGGCGGCCATTTTGAGAACTTCTACCAGGCAATCCGCAACAAGACCCAGCCGATTAGCCCCATTGATACCGCCGTGCGTTCCGATCTTGTGTCTCACCTGTCGGACATTGCCATCCGATTGAAACGTCCCGTTCGCTGGGATCCAGTCAAAGAAACCATCGTCGGCGATGCGGAAGCCACCGAAATGATGCAACGCCCGATGCGCGAACCGTACTCGTTCGAGACCCTCCTGAAAGGAAAGAAAGCATGAATGTGAAAACTTCACTCCTTACTCTCACCTTGTCGTTGGCGGCAGCCGCGTTGGCGACGGCGGCCCCGGTGCGCGTCTTGATTCTCACCGGGCAACACAACCACAACTGGCGCGAGACTACACCACGTTTCCAGGCCATCTACAAAGCCGACAACTGTTTTGCTGTCGAAGTGACCGAAACGCCGTGGACGTTGACACCTGCTGACTTGGACCGGTACGACGTATTAGTGAGCAACTGGAACACGTTTGGCAAAAGAGATGCGCCCGTCTGGGATGCCGCAATGAAAGCGGCTTTCCTGAAATGGATTGGTGCGGGCAAAGGATTCGTGGTCATCCATGCGGGCGGCAGTTTGTATTACGACTGGACGGAGTTTCAAAAGCTGATTGGTGCGACGTGGGATAAAGGCACCTATCACCCCAAACAGCAGGAATTCACTGTTGAGATCACCGCGCCCGATCATCTGATCACGCGCGGGATCGAAGCGTTCACCGTGTTTGACGAGCCGTGGCAGAAAATGGTCGTCAACAACCCGGCAGCGCAGGTGTTGGCACGGGCAGTAATTCCGCAAGACCAAGGTGGCACTGGCGAACCGGAACCAATGGCGTTCGCAGTGGAGTACGGCGGCGGACGGTGTTTCAACTTGGTGCTCGGCCACACCCAGCAAGTGCATGCGCATCCGGTATTCGGCGAGTTATTGCGCCGTGGCACCAAATGGGCCGCCTCGCTGAAAACTCAATGAAGGAATAAAGGAGTCTGCAAGCACTTTGCGGACGAAAAGTTTTAAGCTAGATGCATGATTTACACAGCAGTGACCTTAAGATGTACCTCATGCGTTTGCTCATCACCTTGTGGGTGTGGATCGGGCTGGCGGGAGCGGCTCTATCGGGAGAGCCAGGTCAATCGTGGACAACGTTATTTGACGGCACAAGTCTCACTCGGTTTGTTCATGACCCCGATCACTGGTCCATCGGTTCCGATGGCGTGTTGCAGCCACGCCGGGGCACTGGCGGCACCAGCACGTTGCGACAGTATGGCGATTTCATTCTCGAATTGGAATTCAGAATCCCCCAACATGGTAATAGTGGCGTCTTCTTGCGCGATGGTCGGGTCGAAGTGCAAATTTTTGACAGTTATGGCGCCACCAAATTGGACAAACACATGTGTGGCGCGATTTATTATGCGCAGGAACCCAGCACCAACGCTTGTAAGCCGGCAGGGGAATGGAATCATTACCAAATCACTTGTCAAGGCAGCCGCATTGGCGTCGTGCTCAATGGCGCGCCGATCATTGACATGGATTTGGATCGCTGGACAGAGGCGCGCAAGAATCCCGATGGGACGACGAACTGGTATGACACTCCGTTGCGTGATTTGCCCCGCTTTGGGCCGATTGCACTGCAAAATCACGGGGAGAAAGCGCAGTTCCGCAACATCCGGGTCAAACCGTTGTCGCCACCCAAACCGCGACCGAATGCACCCGAACCGCGAATCGTGGACGATTGGGAAATTCTGTTTGATGGTCAAAACTTCGAACAATGGAATGTGGACAACTCGTGGGCGATTCGCGACGGCATCATGCATTGCCTTGGCCGGGCGCAACCCATTACGACGAAGGATCAATTCGGCGATTTCACTTTGGAGTTTGAGTTCAATCCACCCCCCCGGTCGGTCGGTTGGGCTGCGGGCGGTGTGCGATTGGGGCCGTTGTGGGTGGTGCTGGGCGAGATGACGGCCGAGGCCGCGTTATCCGAAGAAGTCTGCGGCGCCGTGTGGCGATGTCTTGCGCCGCAAACCCGGCCCAGCGTTCAGACCAACGTCTGGAACAAGTGCCAGATCACCCGACGGGGAATGATGTTGACGGTAGCTATCAACGGCCAAGTTGTGACGGAGTTGGATCGTTCCCTCTGGACAGAGGCGCGCAAGAATCCCGATGGCGCCGCCAACCTCATCGGCCAGGCCCTGCGCGACCTGCCGCGCGAAAGCACAATAGGATTTGCCGCGCCGCTCCGTTACCGAAATGTGCGGATTCAACAACACCAAAACTGAACAAAGGAGATGACCATGAACCACTCATATTCTCACCGCGGCTACAGTCGCCGCGAGTTTCTGCGGCGGGCGACAGGCGCCTCACTAGCGCTGACTGGCGGGGGCATGTTGCCCGGCATCTTGCGAGCGGGGGAAGCGCCGGCGATTTTGCCAGTGAAGAATCCCAACTCCAAATTGCAACTGGCCGTCGTCGGTCTCGGCGGCATTTCCGGTGGCCACCTGCTCGGCATCGCCCGCGACGAACATCTCGTCGCACTCTGCGAATGTGATCCCGCCCGGCAAAAAAAGAAGTACGAGGAAGTCAAGGCCTTCGAAGTCAACAACGTCAAACCCGAAGACATGAAGCAGTTCCAAGATTACCGGGAGATGCTGGAACAAATGGCCGGCAAACTCGACGGGGTCGTGGTCTGCACTCCGGACCACAACCACGCCATTATCGCGTTGGATTGCATGAAACGCGGCATTCATGTGTTTGTCGAAAAACCCATGTCTCACAACATCCACGAAGCCTATACCTTGCTGGAAGCGGCCCGCCGGTATCGGGTGGCCACCGCGATGGGCAACGAAGGCCATACGTGGGAAGCGACGCGCGTTGGTATCGAGCATTTGCTGGCGGGTAGCCTCGGCGCCGTGACCGAAATCTATCACTGGTGCGTGGGCCGCACCATCGGCAGCGACGAAGAAGGCCTCGAGGAGGTTGACAGCTCATGGAAAAGTGATTGGTGGCTGAAGTATTGGTCGGTGCCGGTGCCTGAGGAAATTGCTCGCAAGGCTTACCGATACGCGCCCGGTTTCCCCAAAGATCCGCTCGGCAAGCCGAACGGCGGCGACCGCCGCTGGATGAGCGGCAGTCTGGGAGATTGGGGACCGCACACCATGGACACCGCATTCTGGGGGCTGCGGATCGGCGATGCGCCCTCATACAAGATCGAATTGCTCGAACGCCGTTGGGGTGGACCGCACTTCCACTACAAGTTGGAAGTCTATCGTTGGACGATTCCCCCCCGTGGCGACCTGCCGGAACTCAAAGAATACTGGTACCACGGCGTCCGGGCCAACCCCGACCCGTCGTTGCGCGACGAAAAGGGTGAACCGCTCCAGTCTGTGAAGAACTTTCCGCCCAAGGCGCTGGCGCTCCAGAAGCAATACGACTATCCGCTCCAAGATTTCGGCAGCTTGATCATTGGCGAAAAAGGCAGTGTGATCACGGGCGGACAAGGCGGAATTATGCGGTGGTTTCCGCCGGAGTTGTCTCGCACCGTGGCCGCCCCGCCGCGCGTGTTGAAGCGCATCGAAATCCCGCGCGGGGTGGATTCCAACCGGGGCGAGTGGTATCACGCCATCCGCACCGGCGATGCGGCGACGACCTGTTTCGATCGGGCCGTGCCATTCACGGAACATTACCTGAGCGGATTGTTCGCCTCCCGCGCGCCCGAAGGCGCGGTGGTTGAGTACGATGCCCAAAATCACCGGGTCAAGAGCCATCCTGAGCTGAATCAGTATTTGACCCGCCCCTACCGGCCCGGTTACGAAGTGCAATTATGAAAGCCGGTCGGCCCACGTTCCTGACATTACTTTTGCCATGCCTCCTGCTCGCAGGGGCGCCGTCGCGGGCCGCGGAGTACCGCTGGGAACGGACGGAGAAAACCTTGGCTTTGTATCGAGGGGAGAACTCCGTGTGGCGGTTCAGTGCGGGATCGGAAGCCGGCAAACCCTACTTTCATCCCGTGACCTTGCCGGATGGCACGGTCGCCACGGATTATCGGCCCGCCGACCACAAATGGCATCTCGGCGTCTGGTTCACCTTCAACAAGGTCAACGACATCAACTTTTGGGGCGAAGACGAGAAGGGCCGGATTTGGGGGCCGGGGCGAATCAACGTCGAAACGGTCGTCTTCACGCCGCGAGAAGATTTCTCAGCGACCATTGCGTTGGCGCTGGCGTATTGTCGCGGTGAGGAGCGGCTCTTGGTGGAACGACGCCAGTATGACATTGGCCCACCTAACGCACGCGCCCACACCATCACCTCCCACCACGAATTCACGGCGGTCACCAACGCCGTCATCAACCGGTATGATTACGGCGGCACTGTGTTTCGGCCTGCCCGGGACCTGACGCGGTGGCGCTGGGAAACCGCGCCGCCGTTACCGAACCAGCGGCCGTTTGATTTCCCCGACCGATACCCGGGAAAATACAACCAGTGGCTGATGCGGCCACCGGCGCAATGGATGGCGCTGGTCGAGCGAACCGAGGGCGAAACGCGCGGTGTGCTGATTTTGGACCATCCGGCCAATCCGCGATACCCCACCTGCTGGGGCGGGTTGGCTTACAACGCCAATGTTTGGCTGGCCGACGACATGCCCCTGGCTGCGGGCGAGAAACTCACCCTGCGATACCGCTTGGTCTTTTTCGGGGGGGCGACGCTCGCCTCATTCGCTGAAGAACAACACGCCTTATTCGTCCAAGAAACCAAATGAAAGGCAACCCCCGGAAAACATCACGACAGATGGATTCTCACCTTGCCCCCTTCTCTTCCCAAGAGGAGAGGAAAACGAAGCCTGGATCAGGAAGCCAATCCCAACCTTTGCCACGCGGGGCCGGCGCGGGCAATCCACCGTCGCCGGTTCCTGAAAACTGCGGGAGTCTTGGCCGGCTTGGCCTATCTGCCCCGGCGCGTCTGGGCGGGCGAAGCGCCGGCGATTTTGCCAGTGAAGAATCCCAACTCCAAATTGCAACTGGCCGTCGTCGGCCTCGGCGGCATTTCGGGCGGCCACACCCTCGGCATCACCCGCGACGAACATCTCGTCGCGCTATGCGAGTGCAGCCCGTACATGCTCAATGCCCGCTTCGAACAAATCAAGAAGTACGAAGTCAACAACGTCAAACCCGAAGACATGCAGTTGTTTCAGGATTACCGGGTGATGTTGGAGAAGATGGCGGGCAAGCTGGACGGCGTGGTGGTCTGCACCCCGGACCACAACCACGCCATTATCGCGTTGGATTGCATGAAGCGGGGGATTCACGCGTTTGTCGAGAAGCCGATGTGTCACAACATTCACGAGGCGTACGTTCTGCGGGATGCGGCCCGGAAATACCGGGTGGCCACCGCCGCGGGCAACGAGGCGCATACCGGTGAAACAACACGCGTCGGGATTGAACGATTGTTGGCCGGCCAACTGGGGGCCGTCACCGAGGTGTATTTCTGGTTGGGCGACCGATCGATTGGCGGGACTGAAGAAGGATTGGTCAGTCAGCCGCGCGCGAGCGTGGACGAGGCGTTTCGGCTGTGGTCGGTGCCCGTGCCCGCCGAAATCGCCAACGTGAACTACGAATACGAGAAGGGAGTGGAGATTGACCCGTTGGCCAAATGGGCGTGGGGCTGGCGTGGCGACCGGCGCTGGGGCAACGGCAGCCTCGGCGACTTTGGCGCGCATCAGTTGGATGTTGCGCATTACGGATTGGAATTGGGCAAAGCGCCGACGTGGACCATTGAGTGCCTCGAACGACTTTATGGCGGCGAGCGGTTGCACTACAAAATGGAAGTCTATCGTTGGCGCGTGTCGGCCCGCGGCAAATTGCCGCCGGTGGATATTTACTGGCATTCGGGTGTCCGTCCCAATCCAAACGCCGAAGTGGTCAACGAATTTCACCAGACTCTGAAGGCCGAATACAATATGCCCGCCAAAGCGCGGGAAATCCAGAAACGCTATGATTATGAATTGCCCGTGCAGGGCGGTTTGGTGGTCGCGGAAAAAGGCGTGGCAATTCTTAGTTCGTATGGCATCCGCGCCATATTCCCGCGCGAATTGCAAAAGGAATTGCCCGAGCCGCCGAAGATTCTGCCCCGCATTGACGTGCCCAAGGGCGTGGACTCCAACCGCGGCGAATGGTATCACGCCATCCGCACCGGCGAGCCGGCGACGACCCACTTTGACTATGGCGCCCCGTTTACCGAGTTCTACCTCAGTGGCCAGTTCGCGTCGCGCGTCCCCCTCGGCACGGTGAAACGTATGGGAACTTATAGCGGGGCTGTAGCGGGGGCTGGTCAAGCAAAATCTCTCCAGCAACCGCACTTTTTTCGTGCTTGGAATTTATAGTTGCATTCCGCTGCCAGAGGGTTGTTTTCTCTGGTTCCATGCTTACCGACCGACCGTTCAGTGAACTGAATCTCTGGCAGCGCATCTTCGCCGAACACTGGGATGCCTTCCAACGCTCTTGGCAAGCCCAGCACCACCGCCCCATCCCGTCGCACTGGAAAGCCAATGTCCAGAAAATGCTCTCCTGCGGCGACATCCGCGCCGGCTACTGCGAATACCTTTGCCCACACTGCCAACAGACTCGGAAGATAGGCTTTACCTGCAAGAGCCGTTTGTGCCTGCGCTGCTTCAAGACCGCCGTGGACGGCTGGTTGCAAACGGCTCGGCAAGTGCTGTTTGAGGGGGTGGTGCATCGGCAAGTGGTGTTGACCGTGCCCAAGGAGATTCGACCGCTGATTCTGGCGGAACCGAAGTTGTTGAAAGCCTTTGCCGACGCCGGGGCGCGTGCCGTGCAACAGTTAGTGGCGCAGTGGCGACCGAAGAAGAAAATCAAGGTGGGCCTCATGTCGGTGCTGCAAGTGCATGGGCGGGCGGGCAACTCCAATCCGCACCTGCACATGGTGGTCAGCGAGGGCGGGGTGGATCAGCGCGGCCAGTGGCAAGCGGTGAGTTACTTTGACACCAGGAAGCTGCGCAAGCTCTGGCAGTATCAGGTGCTGACAGCGTTGAAGAAGGCGGTGCGGGGCACGCCGTATGGCACGCCGTGGTTGGCGAAGCTGGGGCGGATGTTTGCGCAGTATCCGACCGGTTTCGACTGCCACGCGATGCCGGAGAGCGGCCCGGTGGAGCGGCTGGTGATCTACCTGTGCAAGTACGTCAGCAGTCCGCCGATCTCGATTCGGCGGATCGAGAGTGACGATGGCGAGCGGGTAACGTTTCGTGACGATGATCACCGGCGCGGCCCGGTGACCGAGACGCTCACGGCGGTGGAGTTCATCGGGCGGATGATTCAGCATTTGCCGGCGAAGAACTTTCGGATGGTGCGTTACTACGGCCTCTACGCTCGCGCGGTGCGCAACAAAGTGCAC
>CALBCO010000199.1 GCA_937927265.1 uncultured Verrucomicrobiae bacterium
ACCCTCTCCCCACAGGGGAGAGGGGAGCGATGACCCATGAAGGACAAACTCCAACACCTGCGGCAACGAATTGACGCGATTGATGCCCGGCTGGTCCGGTTGTTAAACGAGCGGACGAAGGCGGCCGTGGCGATTGGCCGGCTCAAACACGCGGCCGGCGAGGAGATTTACGCGCCGCATCGGGAGGAAGCCGTGTTGACCCGCGTCGCCGCGAAGAGTACCGGGCCACTGACCGAACAGGCGTTGCGGGCGATCTACCGGGAGATCATGTCGGCGGCGCTGGCGTTGGAAAAACCGCTGGTCATCGCGTATCTCGGCCCTGAAGCGACGTATTCGCACATGGCCGCGGTCAAGAAATTTGGGTCGAGCCTCCAATATGAGCCGATGCCGAGCATTGCCGACGTGTTCACCGAAGTGGCCAAAGGCCGCGCGGACTACGGGGTGGTGCCGATTGAGAACTCCACCGAGGGCGCCGTCACGCACACCTACGACATGTTCGTGGACAGCGACCTGAAAGTGTGCGCGCAGATTTTGTTGCCGATCCGGCACAACCTGATGTCGGCCGGTCCGCGCGCCGAGATCAAGAAGCTCTACTCCATCGCGCAGGTCTTCGCCCAATGCCGGCAGTGGTTGCAGTTGAACCTGCCGCACGTCGAGATGGTTGAGGTTTCCAGCAGCACGCGGGCGGCGGAAATCGCCAAAACCGAGTCGGGCGCGGGCGCGCTGGCGAGTGCGTTGGCTGCGGAGAAATACGGGTTGACCATCCACGACGCCAACATTCAGGACTCCAGCGAGAACGTGACCCGGTTTCTTGTAATCGGCCGGCGGTATTCGCCGCGCACCGGCAAGGACAAGACCTCGCTGATGTTTGCTGTGCAGGATCGGGTCGGCGCGTTGCATGATTGCATCGAGGCGTTCAAGCGGTTCAAGATCAACATGACCAAGATCGAGTCGCGTCCCAGCAAAAAGAAGGCGTGGGAGTACTATTTTTTCGTGGACGTGGCCGGCCATTGCGACGACGCCCGGGTCAAGAAAGCTCTCGCCGAACTCGCCAAGCACACCATGTTCGTCAAAATCCTCGGCAGCTATCCGAATGTGAATGGGTAACCGTCGGTGATGGGCACCATCTTACAGACCGCATCCGCATACCCCTTTCATCTTGATGGGTCGCTGTGTCCGTTGCTCAACCATGCTGAGATGCTGGCCGCTTTCTATGCCGAAGAGAGTCTGCGGCATGGGATCAAGAATTTTTGCAAGAGGACGAACTGGCCGGGCAAGCCGGCGGTGTCGTTTGCGGTCAATCCAGAGAAGTTGCAGGAACTGCTGCTCAGCCTGTTCAACTCCCCAGCCGCGCGGGCGAGCCTGCGCCGGCTCAGCGTGGCGGGCCGGGTGGCGTATCTCGACAACGCCATCTGGCAGTGGGTAGCCGTCGTGAACCCTGCATTATCGCAGCGGGTCGCAGCCATCTGTCACGAGGTCAAAGGCAAGTTGTTCATGAAGACGGAGGTGTTGCCGCCGTGGTTGGCCGCTTTCCAGACGGAAACGCCCGACGCGGAGGTTGTCACGCAGCTTGCCTACGTGGTGCTCGCCTTTGCGATGCTGCAACCCGACGACCGGTATCGGTTGGGTGAAGCTTTTCTAGCGGTATTCCCTGACTACGCGGAGAAGTTTGGCGCATGAATTTCAAATCCATTGCGAATTCATTTGTCTGCGACGTGCCGGTGTATGAACCGGGCCGCCCTATCGAGGAAGTGGCGCGCGAACTCGGATTGAAACCCGCCGGCATCATCAAGCTCGCCTCGAACGAGAACGCACTGGGTCCGTCGCCGCAGGCAGTGGCGGCGATGCGGGCGGCGTTGCCAACGGCGCATTTGTACCCGGATGGCGGGGCGTTTTATCTCCGGCAAGCCCTCGCCAAGAAACTCGGTGTGGGGATGGACAACCTCATCATCGGGTGCGGGTCCAATGAGATCATCGAGTTTTTGTATCATGCGTTTGTCGCGCCGGGTGACGAAGTGGTGGCGGGTGACCGGGCGTTTGTGATTTACAAAATCATGGCCCAAATGTTTCAGGCCCGCTGCGTCGAGGTGCCGTTTCGCGGCCACACGCACGACCTCAACGCCATGCGCGCCGCCATCACGGCCAAGACCAAACTGGTCTTTGTGGCCAATCCGAACAACCCGACCGGCACGCAGGTCAGCAACGCCGCGTTGGCGCGATTCATCCGCAGCTTGCCGCCGCACGTGATCGGCGTGCTCGACGAGGCGTATGTTGAGTTTCTTGACGATCCACCGCCGTCTCTTGAATGGGCATTGCGCCGTCGGGTGGTGGTGTTGCGGACGTTCTCCAAGATTGTCGGGCTGGCGGGGTTGCGGATTGGCTATGGGATTGCCCAACCGGACTGTATCGCGTTGCTCCAGAAAGTCCGGCAACCGTTCAACGTCAACGCCATCGCCCTGGCCGGGGCGCGCGCGGCGCTCGGCGACACGGCGCATATTCGGCGGACCAAGGCGATGACCCGGCAGGGGTTGCGGTATCTTTACCGGGAGTTGGACCGGCTGAACTTGGAGTATGTGCCGAGTTGCGCGAACTTCGTGCTGGTCAGGGTGGGGGAGGGCGACCGGGTGTTTCAGGCGTTGCAGGAACGCGGGGTGATTGTGCGGCCGATGCGCGGTTACAAGATGCCGGAGTGGATCCGCGTCACGGTCGGGTTGCCAGCGGCGAATCGGCGATTCGCGCGGGCGCTGGCCGCCGCGCTGATTTCTGTTGGTTAGCGGGTGAGTTTAGGCTATGAGAGTGGCGGAAGAGAGGTGAGCGTGATGCCACGGCAAGGACAAAATCCCGCGCGCGAGTTGCTGGTGGAAGTCCAACGGCGGTTGCCGCCGGGCCAACGCCTGGTGCAGGAAGCGTTTACCACCGAACATCATCACCCGGTCCTGGAGCGCCTGCTCGAAACCGCGCCGGACCGGTTTTACATCTGGGACGAAATCCCCGCCCGCACCTTGGGCGACGTGATTGTGGACTGGGCCGCGCAGCACGGGGGCCACCGGCTGACGATTCTGGATCCGTTTTACGGCGAACTGCAAACGGAGCGGCACCGGTTTCAAAAAGTCGCCCAGCGCGTGCAAAGCATCCGCGTCTTGAGTCCGGGGGATTGCGGGGCCTTGGCCGCGCAGATTCACGGGCTGGAATGCCGCAACGTGACGGGCACCGCGTTGGCGCGGTACCGCGCGGCGTTGGTGGATGGTCCGCGGCCGGTGCTGTTTCTGGCGGAGGAGTTCGGGCGGCGGCGGAACACGGAGTTTGGGCGCTGGCTGGGGTTCTATTCGTTTGACCCGGTGTTGCTGGAAGAGATCGGCGAGGAAATCGGCGCGGTGGCGCATGGGATGGCCCGCCGGCTGGCCACGTTCGAGAAACTGGCGGCGCTACACCAGACGACGCAGCGCGTGACGCGCGAATTGGAAAGTTATTCGCGCCGCGTGGAAAAAGCTGTGGCCTTGGCGCGGCGGCGGCCGGATTTGCTGACGCCCGCCCGGTTCAACCGGATCGTGCAGCAGTCCATCGCCAAGATCAAGCAACTGAGACAAATCCCGCAGCGTGCCTTGCGCAACATGGGCCAACCCAAACGGTAGGCCGGTTGCACCCGGCGGCTGGGGCGCGTAGGTTGCCGCAGGGGCGACAAAGAAGAACGCGGTGAGGGCTTGTTTGGGGTGGGCGGCCAAGGCGGAGTGCAACCGTGGCCGCCCTTCATTTTTGGCGGCAACCATCCCCCGTGAATGAATCCGGCCGGCCGCCGTCCAAACAGGCGAACGGAGGACAGCATGAAAACAATCAGCAAAGTCGTGTTGGGTGGTGTCGTCGTGGTGGCGTTGAGTCTGGCGAGCGCGAATTCCGCGCAGGCCAGAGGCGATCACGGGTGGGGCCGGGGCGATCACGCGCGAGCGCATCGTCAACCGAGCCACGAGTGGCGGTTGTCTTGCGGGCCACGGTTCTCAGTGGGTTATTCGGTCTATGTGCCGCCGCCGCCGGTCTACTACGGGCCGCCACCGCCGGTTTATTACGCGCCGCCACCCCCGGTGTATTGGGTGCCGCCACCCCGCGTGTACTACTACTATTCCCGCGGCCGGTGCGACAGCTATTGAACGAGTGGCCGATGGGCCGCTGGCGCGGAAACGCAGGCGGCTCGCCAACCATCAGAGCTGGACCGTGGCGGCCGGCGTCTCTTGCGCCGCCACGGTTACCGCGACGTGGCGCGCGCCGTGGCGGCGGAGCGAGTCTTCCACGGCTTGCCGGGCCAAGTCGGGCCGGTTGCAGTCGCGGCTGAGATGCGCGAGGCAGATGTGGCGCAGCCGGTCGCTGACAACTTCGATGGCCAGCGCGGCGGCGGCTTCGTTGCTGAGGTGGCCGTGGCGGCCGAGGATGCGTTGTTTGAGCGACCACGGCCGGTGGGGATTATCTTGCAGCAGGCGCACATCGTGGTTGGCTTCGAGAATCAAGACGTCGGCGTCGCGGATGCGTTCGGTGATCAACCGGGTCACATGCCCGAGGTCGGTGACGAAGCCGACCGCCGACCCGTTTTGGCGGATCAGAAAGCCGACGGGCTCCTGCGCGTCATGCGGGACGCTGAACGATTCCACCCCGAGGTCGCCAATCGCAAACGATTGGCCGGTGGTGAACAGCCGCCAGGTCACCCGCGCGGTGGTGGTTTCATCGTGGATGCCTTCAGCGGTGGGCCGGTTGGCATAAACGGGCAACGGGCGTTGTTTGGTCAGGACGGGTAGGGCACCACAATGATCCGTGTGTTCGTGGGTGAGCAGAATGGCGTCAATCGCGTCGAGCGACCGGCCCAGGTGGGCAAGCCGCTGCGTGATCTGCCGCGCGCTAAGGCCGGCATCCACGAGCACCCGGGTCCGCGGCGATTCGATCAGTGTGCAATTGCCCGCACTGCCGCTGCCGAGCACCGTGATTTGGAGCCCCATCCCCACGCGGTGGAGGATACACGAAGCGCCGCCGAACTCAAGTTGGATTTCTCCGCAAACCTTTTTCTTTACACGTCCCGGTCGGTGGTTATAGTGGGAGCGCGCAGACGCGCAACATTGAGGATGACACGTGGCCGGACCAGGACTACAACAAGTGCAGCGGCTGTCGCTGCAACAGATTTTGGCGCCGCAGTTGCAGCAAAGCCTGCATCTGTTGCAGGTGTCGGCGCTGGAATTGAAGTCGTTGGTCCAGGAGGAACTTCAGCAAAACCCGCTCCTTGAAGAAGCGCCCAAAGACGACCCCCAGGTCGAGGTCGAGGCCAGCGGCGAAACGCCCGACGTGGCCCAGTCCGACGCCAAAGCCGAGCTGGATTTCAAAGAAGAGTTCGAAGTATTATCCAAGCTTGATGAAGAGTGGCGCGAGTATTTTTTGGCGACGAGCAGTGTCCGCGGTCGCTCGCCCGAGCAAGAGGAACAACGCCAGCATTTCTTCGATTCCATTGTTGAACAAAAATCCCTCCAACAACATCTGTTGGAGCAGTTGAAATTCGCCGAACCCAGCGACGAAGTGCGCAAGCTGGCGGAATTGATCATCGGCAGCATCAACGAGGACGGCTACCTGCTGACGCCGCTGGAAGAACTGGCGATCAGTTCCGGCAGCGAACTCGGCCGGCTGCAAGAGGCCTTGGAACTCGTGCAGACCTTTCATCCCGTCGGCGTCGGGGCGCGCAATCTCAAGGAGTGCCTGCTGATCCAACTCGACCGGCTGGGCAAATCGGAGTCGCTCGAAGCCGTGGTGGTCAACTTGCATCTCGACGACCTCGCCCGGAAACGTTACCCCGAAATCGCCAAGGCGTTGGGGGTGACCGTCGAGCAAGTGCAAGCCCTGGCGAATTTCATCTCTACGCTCGAGCCGAAACCGGGGCGCATGTTCAGCGCCGACGAAAACCAGTATGTGGCGGCCGATGTCACTGTCCAGCGGGTTGGCGAGGAGTACGTCGTGCTGCTCAACGACGAGCAGATTCCGCACGTTCGCATCAGCAACACCTACAAAGAGTTGATGGCGGGCGAGGACAAGGGTGGCGAAGCGCGCGAGTACATTCGCGACAAAATCCGCGCCGGCAAGTTTCTCATCAAGAGCATCCACCAGCGCCAGCAAACCATCTACAACATCGCCAAAGTGATCGTCGAACGTCAACGGGAGTTTTTCGACAAAGGAATCGCCTTTCTGAAGCCGCTGACGATGGCCCAGGTGGCGGAAGTGGTTGGCGTCCATGAAACCACAGTCAGCCGGGCGGTGGCCAACAAATACATGCAGACGCCGCAGGGGTTGTTTGAGATGAAATACTTTTTCACGCCGGGTTTTGAGACGGCCGGCGGTGGCGCCCTGAGCAACACCAGCGTCAAAGAACAAATCGCCAAGCTGATCGAGCGCGAAGACCCTCTCAAACCGTTGTCTGATCAAGAAATTGTGGTCATTCTGAAAGAGCAGGGCATTCCCATCGCCCGCCGCACCGTGGCCAAGTACCGCAACGAGTTGAACATCCTGCCGAGCAACCTGCGGAAGAAGTTTTGATGCGCGCGCGATGCGGACGCGCTTAATTGGTCCGGTGGATCGGTTTTTGTAGCAGCGGCAACCCCAACTTGTCGGCCAACTCGTGGAACTCCTCCCGTCTGACCGTTTCCAACGTCTTGCCGCGCTGCTGGAGTTGTTCGTTGAGCTTGATGACTTTCTCCTGCATGACCGCATGCGTCTCTTCTGAGCCGCCGACGAGTTGATAGTTTTCGCCGGACGTCACGCGGAGGTGACCATCCTGGTTGTCCAGCCCGAGGCCGAGCAACAGCTTCTTGGGTTTACGTGATTTTTTTGTGGCCATTGATGGCAGCGTACCAAACCGGCTCGCGGCGTCAACCTTTCAACCCCGTCGTGGCAATGCCTTTGATGAATGTCTTTTGAGTCAGGAAAAACAGCACAATGACCGGGACGACCATGACCGTGCTGGCCGCCATCAAATGATTCCATTGCACCCCTCCGGCCTGGCTTTGGTAGTTCTGCAATGCCAACGCGAGCGTGAACGTCTCCGTCCGCGTCAGAAACAACAGCGGACCGAGGAAATCGTTCCAAGCCCAGAGAAAATGAAACAGCGCCACCACCGCCAGGACCGGCTTGGACAAGGGCAGAATGATCCGCCAAAAAATCTGCCACTCGCTGCACCCGTCAATCCGCGCCGCCTCGCTCAACTCTTCCGGGATGGTGCGGAAGAACTGCCGCATCAGAAAGATGTTGAACGCCCCGCCAAAAAACGACGGCACCCACAGCGGTTTCAGGGTCCCAATCCAGCCCAGCGACTTGAACACCTCGTACAACGGCACCATCAACACCGGGAACGGCACCATCATCGTCGCCAGCGTCACGGCAAACAACGCCTCCCGGCCGCGCCACCGGATCTTCGCCAGCCCGTAAGCGATGACCGCATTCGACAACACCGCTCCCACGACACCCAGCCCGCACACGAGTAGCGTGTTGCCGAGAAACGTCCAGAACGTCACCCGTCCGTCCTTCCCGCCCATTGTGGCCAGCGCGGCCCGGTAGTTCTCCCAGCGTGGCTGAAGCGAGCCATCCGCTCCGCGCGGTACCCACGTCGGCGGCATCGCCATCGTTTGTTCAATCGGCTTCAGCGACGTGCTCACCATCCACACCAACGGGAACACAAACACCACGGACAATGCCAGCAGCAGCGCGTAGGCAACGCCGCGACCGAGTGTGGTCTTAACCGGCATAATGAATCCTCTTTTCCGTCAACTTGGTTGCCGCCACCGTCAGCGCCACGATCAGCAGAAACAGCACCCACGCCATGGCGCAGGCGTACCCCATCCGCAGATCGTAGAACGCGGTGCTGAACAGGTACAGCGCGTAGAACAACGTGGAGCGCGCCGGCTGGCCGTCCGCGCCCCCCGTCAGCACGAACACGGTCGTGAACACTTGCAGCGTGCCGATGATGCCCATGATGAGATTGAAATAGATCACCGGCGAAATCATCGGTACCGTCACATGCCAAAACCGCCGCGCCGCGCCCGCCCCGTCAATCTCCGCCGCCTCATACAACTCCTGCGGCACGTTTTGGAGGCCGGCGAGGTAGATCACCATCGCGTTGCCGACGCCCCACAGGCTCATCAACGCCAACGCCGGTTTCGCCCACGCCGGATCACCGAGCCAGCCGGGCGGGGTGACGCCAAACACGGCCAACACCGGTCGCAGCGCCCAGTTCAACAGACCGTACTGCCCGTTGAAAATCCACAACCAGACCATGCAACTCGCCACCAGCGGCACGATGGCCGGCAGGTAAAAGATCGTGCGAAAAATCGTCACCCCGCGCACCCCGGTATTGAGCAATAATGCCAACCCCAACGCCACAACCATCCCGGCGGGCAAGGACAACCCCGCGTAAATCAGCGTATTCTTCAGCGAAAGCCAAAACACCGCGTCCGTGGCCATGCGCCGGTAGTTCTCCGCGCCGCACCAGACTGGCGTCTGCAACACCGAGTAATCACAGAAACTGTAAAACAACGACGCGGCAACCGGATACGCCGTGAACACGGCAAAGCCGATGAACCACGGCAGGCAAAACAGCAGTCCGTGGCGCAAGTTGCGTTTTTCGCCCTTGGTCATCAGAAAGTATCTCCGCCGCCGAGAGGGGGGAGCATCACGGGCGTCTCCTCACGTTGGCGGCGCTGTTTTGCCGTCGTTCCACACTCTGGCGGTGCCATTCCCAACTGGCTTGGACGCGGTGCTGGCAGAAAGCGAGCGACTCGGCCGGGGGGCGCACGAGCAGTCGGGTGTTCTCAAACACCGTCAGCAGTTCCCGGCTGTATTCTTGCCAAATGCCAATTTTGGGAATGTGGACCGCATTCGGGCTATCGGCCAATCGGCGGAACAACGCGATGTGCGGATGCGGATGCTGTTGCTCGAAGTACGGACTCCACGCGCGGAGCGGCGAGGCTTTTTTCTGGAGGTAGCAGAGCAGTTCCATCCCGCGCAGCTCTTCGCGGGTTTGCGCGGCGGGGTTGATCGAGTTGACGAACTTGATGAACTCCCATGCTTCGCGCGGATGCTTCGCACCGCGTGGAATCACCAACACATCGGCATCGGCCAGGGTGAAATCTTCCTGTCCCGGCCGCACCGCCGGCCAGGGAGCGACGCCGTACTCGAAGCCGGGGGCGAATTTCGTGATGAAGTTGTCCATCCACGCGCCCTGCAACACCATCGCCACTTTGCCGGCGAGAAAGGGGTTTTGCGGCGAAGCGAAGTTGCCAAAGCCGCTCGCAAACAAGCGGACCTGGTCCAGTCCGTAACGCCGCGTGTAGTCCTCCACCCATTGGTA